>NZ_JBNNVU010000005.1:0-113911 GCF_050280705.1 Pseudomonas sp. NPDC089530
GGCTGCCCGGTGGGGGCGTAGGCGTAGAGCGTCAGCTCCAGGGCCCTCGGGCAGGAACAGCGGCAGCATCACCGAGGACATGAACAGCACGGTGATCAGCGGCACGCCGCGCCAGAACTCGATGAAGGTCACGCAGACCACCCGGATCGCCGGCAGGTTCGAACGCCGCCCCAACGCCAGCAGAATGCCCAGCGGCAAGGCGCCGGCGATGCCGACGGTGGCGATCACCAGGGTCAGCATCAGGCCGCCCCATTGGCTGGTCGCCACGTTGCTCAGGCCGAGATAGCCGCCGTGCAGCAGGGTGTAGGCAATGATCGGGTACAGCACCAGAAAGCCCAGGCCGTAGATCGCCTTGTGCGGGATGCGCGGGATGAACAGCGGCGCCACGCCGATCACCGCCAGCCACACGGTCAGGTCCACGCGCCAGCGCAGCTCGGTCGGGTAGTAGCCGTACATGAACTGGCCGAAACGCTGCTGGATGAACACCCAGCAGGCGCCCTCCTTGGTGCAGTCGGCGCGGGTGGTGCCGACCCAGTTGGCGTCGAAGATCGCCCACTGCAACAGGGGCGGGACCACCAGCCAGATCAGGTAGAAGGCAAACAGCGTCAGCAGGGCATTGAGCCAGTTGGAGAACATGTTGGCCCGTATCCACGCCAGCACGCCGATGCTGCTGCTCGGTGGGGGCATGTCGGGTTTGAAAATATGAGTGCTCATGCGCGTTTCCTCACCGCTCGATCAGCGCAATGCGCTTGTTGTACCAGTTCATCAGCAGGGAAATGCTGATACTGATCGCCAGGTACACGCTCATGGTGATGGCAATGACTTCGATGGCCTGCCCGGTCTGGTTGAGCACGGTGCCGGCGAACAGCGAAACCATTTCCGGGTAGCCGATACCGGCCGCCAGGGACGAGTTCTTCGCCAGGTTCAGGTATTGGCTGGTCAACGGCGGAATGATCACCCGCAGGGCCTGCGGGATGATCACCTTGCGCAGGGTCGGACCGTTGCGCAGGCCGAGGGAACGGGCCGCTTCGGTCTGGCCGTGGCTGACCGACTTGATCCCCGAACGCACGATTTCGGCGATGAACGCCGCGGTGTAGACGGTCAGGGCCAGGGTCAGGGCCAAGAGTTCCGGGATCAGCACCCAGCCGCCGACGAAGTTGAAACCCCGAAGTTCCGGCATTTCCCAATGCACCGGCGCGCCGAAGAGCAGCATGCACAGCGCCGGGATCGCCACGAACAGCGCCAGGCCGGCCCAGAACGTGTGGAACGGCACGCCGGTTTCTTCGAAGCGCCGGGTCCCCCAGCGCGCCATCAGCACAATGGCGGCCAGCGCCACCACGATACTGATCACGAACGGCCAGAAGCCGTCGGCCAACTGGGCCGCCGGCATGTTCAGGCCACGGCTGCTGACGAAGAAGGTGTCGCCGAAGTTATGGCTGTTGCGCGGCCCCGGCATGGTCAGGAACACCGCGAAGTACCAGAACAGGATCTGCAGCAGCGGCGGAATGTTGCGGAATACTTCCACATACACGGTCGCCAGTTTGCTGATGATCCAGTTCTGCGACAGGCGCGCCACGCCGATGATGAAACCGAGGATGGTCGCCAGGATCACGCCGATGAAGGTCACCAGCAGGGTGTTGAGCAGGCCGATCACGAACACCCGGGCGTAACTGTCCGCTTCGGTGTAGGCGATCAGGTGTTGAGCGATGCCGAAGCCGGCGCTGCGCTCGAGGAAGTCGAAGCCGGAGGTGATGCCCCGGTGCTGAAGGTTGGTTTGAGTGTTGTCGAACAAGTACCAGCCAAGCGAGATCACCGCCACAACGGTGATGATCTGGAATAGCCATGCACGCACACGTGGATCTGACAGGGAAAGCCCATTGAGTGCGACGATATTATTTGGCATGAGGTGCCCCAGTGAAAATGCTTTGGAACACCCCTGGCAAAGATTGCCAGGGGGTGGATTGATCAGCGCACTGGAGGTGCGTACTGGATACCACCCAGGTTCCACAGGGCATTCTGGTCACGAGCAATTTCCAGTGGGGTGCTTTTACCGAGATTGCGTTCGAAGATTTCGCCGTAGTTGCCAACTTGACTGACGATCTTCACGACCCAGTCATTTGGCAGCTTCAGGTCCTTACCGTATTCACCTTCTGCGCCCAGTAGACGCGCGACGTCCGGGTTTTTGGTGGATTTGGCTTCGGCTTCGACGTTCTTCGAAGTGATACCGGCCTCTTCGGCGTTGAGCATGGCGAACAGCGTCCACTTGACGATGCTGAACCAATCCTCATCGCCTTTACGAACGACCGGTCCCAGAGGCTCTTTGGAGATGGTTTCCGGCAGTACCACGTAGTCCTTCGGCGAGGCCAGCTTGCTGCGTTGTGCGTAGAGTTGCGACTTGTCGGAGGTCAAGACGTCGCAACGACCGCTTTCCAGCGATTTGGCACTTTCGTCAGAGGTGTCAAAGGTGATTGGGATGTACTTCAGGCCATTGGCGCGGAAGTAATCGGAAACATTCAGCTCGGTCGTGGTACCGGCTTGAATGCAGAGGGTCGCGCCGTCGAGCTCCTTGGCACTCTTGACGCCGAGCTTGTTATTCACCAGGAAGCCTACTCCGTCGTAATAAGTCACTCCGGCGAACACCAGGCCCATGCCCGCGTCTCGAGAACTGGACCAGGTCGTGTTGCGCGACAGCACATCAATTTCGCCCGACTGAAGAGCAGTAAAACGCTCCTTGGCGTTCAACTGGCTGAACTTCACTTTGGTTGCGTCACCGAACACTGCAGCGGCTACGGCACGACAGACGTCGGCGTCTATACCAACAATCTTGCCCGTGGCATCCGGAACGGAGAAACCTGGCAACCCATCGGAGACGCCGCATTGAATGAAACCCTTCTTCTGAATGGCATCCAGCGTGGAGCCTGCCAAAGCTGCGCTGCTGACGCCAATCATGGAAGCTGCAGTTAGTGCAACCCAGGCAAGTTTGAAAATATTCATTCCAATACCTCAAGTTTATATATCGTTGTTGTTTTTATCAGGAGCTTGAGTGTCGCCAAATTCTGGAAAGCATTCGACGAATTAACCGTATGAGTTCATCTGAGTGTTAATCACCATCTTGAAGGATTGATATTTATTGGAGTTGCAATGTCATGAATAAATTCAAACTGCGTAAACTGATTCCAAGTCAGCGAAACCTTTTATCTCGATAGGATTCCCGGCTGGATCCAGGAAGAACATCGTTGCTTGCTCACCGGGCTGTCCTGGAAAACGGATGTTAGGTGAAAGAACGAATTTCATATCGGCTTTGATCAGGCGGTCTTTTAAAGCAACCCAGTCCGACATTTTCAAGATCACGCCAAGATGGGGCATCGGCACCATGTGGTCGCCAACCTTTCCTGTATTAGTTACAGGGAATGGTTCGCCCAAGTGCAGCGATAACTGATGCCCGAAAAAATTGACGTCTACCCATGTATCGGTGCTACGACCTTCCTCACAACCCAGCAAATCGCAGTAGAACTGGCGGGAAAGCTCCAAATCGCGGACGTGATAAGCAAAGTGAAAAATCGACTGCATCGGTTGCTCCAAACAAGCACAGGTGGGTGGAAGTGATGGGACAGGACCAAGCCTGTACTGTTTTCATGAAAAGAGATAGCATGTAATTCTATCTTTCATCGAAAGAATTTCTTATGGATGCGCGTTATCTGAAAAGCCTCATCACCGTTGTGGAATGCGGCTCCATCGCTCATGCCGCGCGCGTGGAAGGGCTGACGGCAGCAGCGGTCAGTCAGCGAATTCTCGCGCTCGAACGGCAACTCGGCTTTGAGCTCTTGTCTCGCGTCGGGCACGCAGCCAAGCCGAGTGAGGCCTGTCTTGCTCTGTTGCCCAGGGCTAGACGCATCGTTCGCGAGGTTGAACTACTGGCTGGAGACGCCGACGTAGAGGGGCTTACAGGAAAGTTGAGAATAGGCGCAGTTTCGACCGTTCTGACCGGTCTGCTACCCGGAGCATTGCGGGCACTGACCGAGTTAGCGCCAGGCCTCAAACCGGTCATCGTGCCGGGAACATCGCGCTCGTTGTATCAAGCCCTTCTCTCAGGCGAACTGGACGCTGCCATATTGGTAGCTCCGCCCTTTGAATTGCCAAAAGCGTTGCACATGGTGTCACTACGCAAGGAGCCGCTGGTTTTCCTGTCGAAGGAGAAGTCCTCGGACAGTATCCCGGCTCAACTGCAAACCCATGCCTATATTCGCTACGATCCAGATTCGTGGGGCGGACGCCATGCCGAGCATTACTTGGCAGACAACGGCCTTATACCGACGCCACTGGTGGACCTGGACGCACTCGAGACAATTGCCATGCTGGTAACCGAAGGTCTTGGCGTCAGCCTTGTGCCGTATTGGTCAGGCTTTGAACATTGGGGCCATAAGTGCGCGGTGGACTGGGTAGGCAATGCTCGGTATGACCGAGAGATTGTGTTGATCAGCCATGTTCAAACCGACCGGCCAAACATGTTGAGCGTTTTGCACAAAGCCCTTTCAAAAAACGAAAGTTAATTGTCGATCTAGCCGGCCCATATCGCCTCATCCGCTGGAGACTGCCCGGGATCGCTTGCGCAACCCCGGGCAGTACGGCCTCAAGGCCGCAGTTCGAACAAGGCAGGCAAGGCCGGCTTGTCCGAAGGCACCTTGCGGAAGCGGTTGAAGCCCGCGGCCTCGGCCATCAGCCTGGCGCGGTTTTCACCCATGAAGGCACCGATTCCCGCGCCACCGTGGGACAGCGAACAGGTCATGCAATACAGCGTGCTCTGCGGGTACATCACCCGACCGAACAGGTTCATGTTTTCGTGGAGGTCTTCCGACAGGTTGAGTTCCACCATGAGGTAGGTCCCATCGTCCGCGGTCGACTGGCGCAGATCCGTCATCATTTGCTGGGGGTCGGTCGCGTCGTGGATCACCACGAAGGTGGTGACGAAGTCGAATTTCTGGCCTACCAGCGCATCCGAATCGCTGACCTCGAACCGGACCCGGTCAGCGACCCCGGCAGCCTCGGCGTTAGCCCGCGCACGCTCGATGGACGGTGGATGGAAATCGCAGCCAAAGACCCGGGCCTCGGGGAACGCCTTGGCGATCGTGATCGCCGCCAGGCCGCTGCCACAGCCAAAATCCAGCACGCTGCCCCCGGTCTCGAGCTTTTCCTTGACCCCGTCCAGGGACGGGATCCAGTGCTGGACCAGATAGTGCTTGTACCAGGGCATCGTCATGCGCTCCATGCCCTGCCAGGTCTCGATCGGGAAGGCTTCTTCCGGGCAGCCGCCGCCGTGGCGGAAGGCGTCGATGACCCTCGGGGCCATGCTCACGAACGGCACGCTCAGCTGGATGATCCCACCGGCGAAGTAAGGTGAATCCTCATCGGCGAGCACCGGGACGAACTCGGGAGGCAGCCGATAGCGCCTGGTCTGCGCGTCGTAGGTCACATAGTTGCCGGTCGCCATGCTGCCCAGCCATTCCCGCAGGTACCGCGTGTTGAAGCCGGTCTGCTGCGCCAGTTCTTCCAGGGTCACCCACTCGCTGTGGGCCAGCGCCTTGAACAGGCCCAGTTGATCGCCGATGTAGAGCATGGCGCCGCGCAAGGTGTTGCCGTAGTCCTCCATGATCCGCGCAGAAAACTGTTCGACCTTCGCCTTCTCTATTTCGATAGCCTTAGACATGTATCTCTCCATGATTTACAGAACAACCGCATAGCGGTAATCGGTTAATGGCTGGCTGCCTTGCCCAGTACGTTGTCGACGATCTTTTCGGCCATGCCCAGATGGGCCCGGGGTTCGAACAGCCGGGCCAGGGTTTCCGCCTGCATGACCGCGATGACCCGCGGGTCGGACTCGATCGCCTCGCGCATCGATACCTGGTCCCGCTGGCAGGCCTGGGTGATCTCGAAAATGATTTCGTAGGCGCTGCTCTTGCCGAGCTTTTTCGCCATTTCGAACACGAAGGCCTCGGTGCAGATGGCCTCGCTGAAGGCAGTGGCGTTGCGCTCCATGGTCCGGTCGTTGACGGTGAGTCCGCTGATCGTGTCGGTCAGCAACGAGAAGGCCATCAGCGTGTAGTGCGAGACATCCGCCACGGCGCACCATTCCAGGCGGGTGCCGCGGTAGTCCCGTTCGTGTTCCAGGATCATCGCGTCCAGCGCCAGCATGACCTGGGCCTTGGCCAGCCGCGCCAGTACGACCACCTGTTCGCAGCCCTCGGGATTGCGCTTGTGGGGCATGGTGCTGCTGCCGATCTGCTGCTCCGTCCACCCCACCGCCACCTCGCCGATTTCCCAGCGGTTCAGGGTGCGGATCTCATCCGCGATGCGGGCCAGGGACGCGGTGACCATGGCCAGCGTGCCGACGAACTCGGCGACGCGATCGCGGGAGACATGCCAGCCCGCCAGCGGCACGTCCAGGGACAGACGGCGGGCAAAACTCTCCAGCATGCCCATGGCCTCGGTACCGAAGGCGGCCATCGTGCCGACGCCACCGAACAGCTGCACCACCAGCACTCGCTTGCGCGCCTCGCCCAGGCGATCGCGGTGCCGCAGCAGCTCGTCGATCCAGCCGGCCACCTTCAGCGCGAAGGTGGTGGGCAACGCCGGGATCGAGTGGGTCCTGGCGACCATGAGCGAGCCGCGTTGCGCATCGGCCAGCACCGAGAGCTTCTCCAGCAGGGTCTCCAGGGCCTGGTCCAGGGCATCGAGCACATCGCGCATTTCCAGGGATTGGGCGGTGTCCTGAATGTCCTGGGTGGTGGCGCCGTAGTGCACGTATTCCCGGGCACTCGGGCTGCAGTTTTTCTGCAAGGCGCTCAGTAGCGGCATCAGCGAGTGCCCGGTACTGGCCACGCCATCGGCGATCTGATGCCAGTCGATGGCCGAGAGGTTCGCGGCTTGCTCGATTTCCAGCGCGGCCTGCCTGGGGATGATCTGGACATCCGCCTGGGCCAGGGCCAAGGCCGCCTCCACATCGAGCCAGCGCTGCAGGCGGCAGTGGCTGCAAAAGATTTTCCGGCTCACAGGGCCTGCGTAACCTCCCCCGTGGGTTTTCGAGTCCAGGATGTGGCTGTGTTCATGCCGGCACCCCGCCTCGGCCCGATCGGTACCGAGGCTTTGCGAACGTACGGTGCAAGCAGCACGGGCCAGCGTTTCCAGCGATTGCGAATCCATCACATACCCTCCATCACGCACTGAGACTGATTGGGACTTCCTTGGTTTGATATTGGCCTTTCACGCTCATCGCTCGATGAGCCGGGTAGCGGGCTACGGGCGACGAGATCGACCATGTCCGCGGCCAGCCCGGTGTAGGTCGTGGGGTCGAGCAGCGCTTCGAGCGCTTGCGGGGTGAAGCAGCCGCGCAGGCGTTCGTGCCCGAGCAGTGCGTCGCGGAACGGAATATCGTCTCGCCGCGCCGCCAGGGCGGCCTCATGCACCAGCTCGTGGGCGGTCTGCTTGCCCAGTCGATCCGCCAGCGCGAGCATGACCCGCTCCGACAGAATCAACCCGCCCAGCAAGTCCAGGTTGCTGCGCATGCGCGCCTCCCGGACCTCCAGGCCCGCCGCCAGCAGACCCTGCATGCGGGTGAGCAGCGCACCGCTGTAGATGAACAGCTCCGGTAACGCCGCCCACTCGATGCGCCAGGTCGTACCGTCACGCTCGTGCAGCTGAAACGCCGCGTCGGTGAGGGCGACCATCTGCGCCCGGACCAGCCGCGACAGCGCGCTGATCAAGTCGACCGTCGACGGGTTTTGCTTGTGGGGCATGGTGCTGCTGCCCACCTGCCCCGGCCGGCTGCCCTCGCGCACCTCATCTATTTCGCTGCGCTGCAGGTGGTAGATTTCGTTCGCGACCCGGCCCAGCGTCACCGAGACCTGGAGCAGCAGCCCCGCGGCCTCGAGCACCCGATCCCGGGCGCTGTGCCAACTGGTCAGGGGCGCGCCGAGCCCGAGCCTGGCCAGCGTTCGCCGCTGCAGCTCGAAACCCTGGGCGCCGAACGAGGCCAGGGTGCCCACGGCCCCGGTCAGATTGCCCACCATCACCCGCCCCTGCGCCTCGTCGAAGCGCTGCAGGTGCCGGTCGATCTCATCGATCCAGACCGCGACCTTGTAGCCGAACGTCGTGGGCAGCGCCTGCTGGCCATGGGTTCGGGCCACCATCGGCGTGTGCTGGTAGCGCAGCGCAAGCACCAGCAAATGGTGGCGGATCGAACGCAATCGACCGAGGACCAGGCCCCAGGCCTCCTGGATCTGCAGGACCAGCCCGGTATCGAGGATGTCCTGGGTGGTCACGCCGTAATGCACGTACTCGCCCCAGCCTCCTGTGCAGGACTGCTCCATGGCCCGGATGAGCGGCACCAGGATGTGCCCGGTTGCCAGGCTTTGCCGGCCCAGCGCTTCGAGGTCGTACAGTTCCACGTTGGCCACGCGGGCAATCTCCCGCGCCGCCTCATGGGGAATGATGCCCATCTCGGCCTGGGTCGCCGCCAGCGCCCGTTCGACCTCAAGCCACTGCTGCACCTGATGGGTATCGGAGAAGATCGTGGCGAATTCCGGGGACGAGTAAGCGCCCCCGTGGATACGAGACTCTGTAATGTGACTTGACATGTTTTAGTACTCGCGTTGTCCCAGGGGCGCTTACTTCACGGTCTGCATTTCTTGCCAGACAGCGTCGTAGTAAGCCCTTTCCAGACGGAAGTGCTGGGCCAGCGAGGTCAGGAACGCGTTCTGGAAGCCGACGTCCGGAATGCGTCGCGAGATGAGCTGCCATTCACGCTTGGCCCGGGGCGGCACGAGGCTGATGTGGACCTTGTAGTACTCGGCCGCCTCTTCGCTCACGCCGGCCTGGAGCAGCGCGCGATAGAGCTTCTCGTGATTGCCCGGAACCACCAGCTCGGTGATGTAGAAGACCGCCAGGCCCCAACCGACGTCAGGCTGACGGAAGCAGCGCGCGCGGTTGTTCAGGTAGGCGATTTCCTCGGGCATCGTCGAGATGGCCTGGAAGTCCGCTTCCAGGCCGACGGCGTTGAGCAGCTTCGCCAGCAACCGCGGATGGGAGCCCTGCTCGTCCTCTTCGCCCAGCTCGCCGTAAAGGTAGCGGCCGAGCGCCGCGGCCTCGTCCACATCGGTCAGGTTCACCAGCAGGTCCGCCGCGTCCCGGTACAGGCGGAAGGTACGGAACCATTGATGCCGCAGGAACACCTGGAGTTGCCCGTGGGAGGCGGACCCGGAAAACACGTACTGCGACATGGGGTGTTTCTCGCGGGACTGCGAGAAGACCTCTTGTTCGAGCCGTTTCTGGAAGTCCGCTTCGGACAGCGCCGAGGACAGGTCGGCGGCCGGCATGAAGCGCTCTTCCACGCGATAGATGGCATTGGCCAGCCAGCGGCGAGTGAGCGCGGTCGCCACGTCGTCGCTCAGCGACAGGATATAGAGCAGTTGCTGATACTCGGCGAAGGCGCGGGCATTGCCGGCGTGGGCCGTCTCGGCCAGGGAGGACAGCGCATTGGCGGCGATTTCGATGGGCCTGGATGTCGCGCTGGGCACCAGCGCCTCGGCGACCAGGCGCGCCTCGCTCGAGTGCAGGTTCTGGAGTTGCTGCAGGGAGAAATTACGGGAACTCATCATGGGTCTTCCTTGTTTTTGTTTTAGGTGCAACGGGGTGAATCAGGCTTTCTGGATGGACTGCTTCTGCATCTCCTGCCACAGCATGTCGAAGTACGCCTTGTTGATGTCGAAGTGGCGCGCCAGCGATTGCATGAACGTGCGCTGGAACGACGGGTTCGATGCGAACTTGGCAATCAGCGCCCACATCTCCTCGGTGTCGATCTCGTCCTGGGTACCGTGCAGGCGGTGGAATTCGCTGGGCTGCTCAGGTACGCCCAGGCGTTGCAACAGCTCGTAGATGCGCCGGTGGTTGACGCAACTCACCGACTCCACCGCATACAACAGGGCCAGGCCCCAGGCCACATCCGGATGGCGCACGCAACGGATGCGGTTGTTGAGATAGGCCTTTTCCAGGGGCTGGAGCGCAGGGAAATCGATACGCAACGGAATATCGAAATAGGTCATCAGGTGGGACAGCAGTGCCGGGTGCGAACGCTCCGGAGTCTCCGCCCCTGCTTCGCCATACAGGTTGCGATAGAACACCGAGGCGTCCTCGATGGCTTCGAAGCGAAACGCCAGTTCCGCCAGCAGGCTGTAGAAGTTGTAGGAGCGGGTCCAGTGGTGCTCGAGGAAAAAGCGCACGTCCTCCAGAGGCGGTGTCCCCTGGAACAGGTGAGCCGACATCGGGTGCTTGACCCGAGTGCGGGCCTCGATTTCAGCGTCGACGGCGGTGCGAAACGCTTCTACCGACAACGCCGGAGCGTCGGACAGATCGGCGGCGAATTCGTCCTCCATCAGGTACACCTGGCTGGCCAGCCAGCGGCGCGTGGGTTCGGTACGGGGTTCTCCCGGCAGGTGCAACTCCAGGAGCAGCGACTGGTATTGCGCATAGGCCGTGGCGTCTCCCGCAAGACCCGCTGCCGTGAGCATCAGCAGCGACTCCAGCGCGACTGTGACCTGGGAATAGGTGGCGCCTGGTTTCAATGCCTCGGCCAAGAGGTTCGAGACGTCGGCGGTGCGAGCTGCCGTTTGGCCACCGAGGGCTTGCGGCTTTATTACATTGCGATAGGTGCTGAGCTTATTCATGAAAACCTCCACAAGTTACTAATGACTTCACGTTAAACATCGACTTCATGAACGAGGGCTCTGTTATTTTCTCGCTCGTGAATTTGATGAGTTCTACGCGGGGATACAGTCGGTGCGCGAAGTAGTGAGATCGACCCTGACCCCATGAACGCCGGAGTTCACTTTCAGCGCCGGTATCGAATGTTCGATACGTGACGCATAAGAGAACCCCTGGATCGGTCGGTCCGGGTAAGTAACTAAGGCGGAGAGTGAGTGACAGCGCTTTTGCCGCATAACGTAGGACATCTAACTACCCTTTTCATTGTTGTTATGCGAAAAATCCTAAAGCTTCCCATGGTGGAAAGGTCAAGCCACGAAAATGTTTTTTTTGTGGGAAAATCAGGCGTGCGAAAAAGACCCTCTTTCGGTAGTCGAGTTGATACAGAAAAGCGTGTTGTAAAGGCCTCGTCCCTCTATAACGAGTCCCGGCAGGTAGTGCGTTTATCCGAATGGTTAATAGGTGAAGTTTCTCGCTGAAACACCTATTTACAATTTCAAACCCTCCCACTGTCGCAACGTTAATACCCCCTCGACCCCGAACTAATGGGCAGCTGGAGCAATGATATCCGGGGCGCGGCGTGGGCGTTCGGGTCGCGAGCGACGGCAGCCTCTGCACCGCCCTGCCGTCGTCGCCCCCGGTATTACCGACCTTTATTGCTGGTCGGGATACCCCGCCTCGCTCAGCACGCTACGCAAAGCGTTTGCGTCCAGCGTGCTCTCGACCCTGACTTCCCGCGTGGGTGGATCGGTTTCAATGCGCGCCTGTGGGTCGACACTCAGCAGCGCCCGGGTGACAGACTTGGCGCAACCGCCGCAGGTCATGTTGGGAATATGAAAACGAAGCATATTGATCTCCTGGTTATTGGTTATGCCCGAAGACTATGGAGCCTGCCCACGTGACAAGGTCAAATGCTTTCAAGGTTTTTTATTCGGCAAGATCCTATATGTGACTGCCTGGTCATTATTCCAATTGTTCATAGAATTCGCAGTATTAGCCTGCTGCTCTTCACTATTGCGCAACGCTCAGCCGGGCCCTGGACTATTTATCAATCCGCAGTTCTCTACCCATCAATCAAATAGTGGCGATATGCAACTAAGCCTGCACTTCGGGCATCGACTTTCGTCGAACGCCCAAGCATGCCTGCCTATAGGCTGAGCCACTCTTGCTCGCGCAACAATAAATGCACTTGCCATTCCAAAGCATTGTTCGTTACTTGCCCGCACCTACTTCGGTGGGGGTAAAGAACACATCGGCGTGCAGGTCCTCGGCTCGCAAGCCACGGGCCGTGGTGAGCTGCATGGCCGCCTCGACCATCGCCAGCGGCCCGGCAACGTAGGTTTTCCAGCCGTCCAGAGCCTGCAGGTCCCAGGCAATGGCGTCTGTGACGTAGCCACTACGCCAGCGGCCGCCAAAGGGGGCATCCGACAGAACAGGGGTGAACCTCAGATTGGGGTGCCGTTGCGCCAGGCGCTCGAAATGCTCGACCAGATACAGATCCCGGGGGCTGCGGGCACCAAAATAGAGATGGATCGGTTGTTTCATGCCTCGGGCAATGGCCGCCTCGACTATTGCCTTGATCGGCGCCAGGCCCGAACCGCCGGCCACGCACAAGATCGGCCCGGTGTGTTGTTCCCGCAGGTAGGAAGAGCCGAAGGGCCCTTCGACCGAGACCGGGTCTCCAGGTTTCAGCAGCCCATGGATGCGCTGGGTCGCGGCACCGCCGGGCACCCGGCGGATATGGAACTCCAGCTCCGCCCCGCCCGGGCCGCTGGCCATGGAGAAATCCCGGGGCGGAGCGCCTGGAAACGTCAGCCGGGCGTATTGCCCCGGGGTAAAGGCCAGCGGATCGGCGCCGTCGACAACGAGCTGGATGTGCTTGATGTCGTGGGTGGCATCCGCTATTGCCTTGACGCGGCAGTCCAGGCGGCGCCGGGGATGGGACGGGAGCTCTTCGTCGCCGCCCAGCCAGCCGATAAGCGCATCCGTTCTCGGGATGGCCCGGCAGGCGAGGATCAGCCCCTGGGCCTTCTCCTCCTCCGATAGCGCGAAACGGCTGTGATCCAGCAGTTCCACCTCCCCCGTGACCAGGCGCGACTTGCAGGCTCCGCAGCGGCCAGACCGGCAGCCATGGGGATAGGCGATGCCCGCGGCCAGTGCCGCGTCGAGGAGGGTCGCGCCTTCCGGTACCGCGAGGGTACGTCCGGCCTGGCGGATCTCGATACGTTTGCTCATGGCGTTGTGCTCGGCTGTGGCGCCGCGGAGCGGGATTCGAGCGCCAGGGGGGCCTGCAAGCGCTTGAGCCGCAGCGCGTTGCCGAGCACGAAGACACTGGAGAGCGCCATCGCGGCCGCGGCGAAGATCGGCGACAGCAAGGTGCCGTTCAGCGGGTAGAGCAGCCCCGCCGCGACCGGAATCAGCACCGCGTTGTAGGCGAAGGCCCAGAACAGGTTCTGCTTGATATTGCGGATCGTCCCCTGGCTGAGGGCAATGGCATTCGGCACGCCGCGCAGGTCGCCGGACATCAGCACCACGTCAGCCGCCTCGATCGCCACATCGGTACCGGTACCGATGGCCAGCCCGACGTCCGCTTCGGCGAGCGCCGGCGCATCGTTGATGCCGTCCCCGACGAAGGCGACCCGGGCACCCTGGCTGCGAAAGGCCTTCAGCGCCGCGACCTTGCCGTCGGGCAGGACCTCGGCCGCCACTTCGTCGATGCCCAGTTGCCGGGCGATCGCCGCGGCCGTGGCCGCGTTGTCGCCGGTGATCATGGCCACCTTGAGTCCCAGGGCATGAAGCGCCTTGATCGCCTCCGGCGTCGTTTCCTTGATCGGATCGGCGACCGCGATCACCGCCGCCAGGCGGCCGTCGATCGCCGCATAGAGCGGGCTCTTGCCTTGCTCGCCCAGTTGCCGGGCGGTGGCCAGGAAGCTCGACACATCAAGGCCCAGTTGCGTCATGAAGCGGTCCGCGCCGACGGCGACAGTCCGGCCGCCGACGCTGGCCGATACGCCGAAGCCCGGCGTGGCGTTGAAGCCCTCGAGGGGGGCGGCGGCCAGGTCGCGCTGCCGGGCGGCGGCCACAATCGCTTCGGCGATCGGGTGTTCGGAGCGGCTCTCGACCGCCGCCACCAGCGCCAGGACTTCATCCTGTTCGAAGCCCTCGGCGGTAATCAGGTCGGTCAGCTCGGGGCGGCCCTTGGTCAGCGTGCCGGTCTTGTCGAGGGCGATCACGCTCACGTCCCGCAGCGCTTGCAAGGCTTCGCCCTTGCGAAAGAGCACGCCAAGCTCGGCCGCCCTGCCCGTCCCGACCATGATCGAGGTCGGCGTGGCCAGCCCCATGGCGCACGGGCAGGCGATGATCAGTACCGCCACCGCGTTGACCAGGGCAAAGGTCAGCGCCGGGGCCGGCCCGAACAACAGCCAGGTCAGGAAGGTCAGCGTCGCCGCGGCCATCACCGCCGGCACGAACCACAGGGTCACTTTGTCGACCAGGGCCTGGATCGGCAGCTTGGAACCCTGCGCCTGCTCCACCAGGCGGATGATCTGCGCCAGTACCGTATTGGCGCCGACCTGGGTGACACGGAAACTGAAGGCGCCCGTCTTGTTGAGCGTGCCACCGACGACTTCCGCGCCCGGCCCTTTCGACACCGGCACCGGCTCGCCGCTGATCATGCTCTCGTCCACATACGAGGCGCCTTCGATCACCTCGCCGTCGAGCGGAATCTTCTCCCCCGGACGCACCAAGACCACGTCGTCGATCCGCACCTGGTCGAGCGGGGTTTCAACGCTATGGCCATGGTGCTCGACGCGGGCGGTCCGGGCCTGGAGCCCGACCAGCCGCTTGATCGCCTGCGAGGTCTTGCCCTTGGCCCGCGCCTCCAGCGTGCGGCCGAGCAGGATCAGGGTGACGATGACCGCCGCGGCCTCGAAATAGACGTTGGCGGTCCCCTGCGGGAGCACCTGGGGCGTGAAGGTCGCGACCACCGAATAGCCGTAGGCCGCCACCGTGCCGACCGAAACCAGCGAGTTCATGTCCGGGGCGCCGCGCCACAGCGCCGGTACGCCCTTGTGGAAGAAGCGCAGCCCGGGCCCGAACAGGACCAGGGTGGCGAGGACGAATTGCAGGTACCAGTTCGTCTGCTGCCCCAGTACGCCCATCACCCAATGGTGCACGGCGGGAATCAGGTGCGAGCCCATCTCGAGGACGAACACCGGCAAGGTCAGGACCGCGGCGATCAGCAACGAGCGGCGCAGCGTCCGCGCCTCGCTCTCGCGCCGGGCGTCGTCCTGATCGCTTGCGTCCGTCGTTGCGCTGGACAAGCGGCGGGCCTGGTACCCCGCCCGTTTGACCGCGGCTTCGAGGTCGACCGTGGAAACCAGCCCCGCCAGGTGACGTACCCAGGCCCGTTCGGTCGCCAGGTTGACGCTGGCTTCGAGTACCCCCGGGATCTGCCGCAGCGCCTTCTCCACCCGGCCCACACAGGACGCGCAGGTCATGCCCTCGATCGCCAGCTCGAGGGTTTCTTCGCGCACGGCGTACCCCGCGCGTTCGATGGCCTGCACCGCGGTCAGCGGGTCGGCCAGGCCGGCAAAGCTGATATCGGCCCGTTCGGTGGCGAGGTTGACCGCGGCCGTCTGCACGCCGGGGACCATTTTCAGCGCGCGTTCGACCCGACCGACGCAGGACGCGCAGGTCATGCCTTCGACCGGCAGGCTCAGGTGGGTGTTTAAGGGTTGGACAGCAACGGAAGTCATTGAATTGCTCCTTGAGATATCGGTTGCGGAACAGCCTGGACCTTGCCAAGAGGGCAAGGTCAAGGCCTGGCGGCGATTTCCTGCGCCGTCGTCAACTGCGTCGTCGCGTCGGCCGTGCCGCAGGCGCGATCCGCCTGGGAGCAGATTTCCCAGCCCCCGCCCAGGGCCTTGTAGATGCCGACAATGGCCAGGCGCTGGCGGGTGCGCGCGATGGTCAGTGCGCGCCGGCTGGTGAAGTCGGACCGTTCGGCCTCGAGCACATCCAGGTAGACGCCCTCGCCTTCCATGAACCGCACCCGTGCAAGATTCGCCGCCTCGCGGTTCGCCGCCGACTCGAGCAGGCGCAGTTCCAGGGTCTGGCCCGCGGCGCCATAGCCTTTGAAGGCATCGTCGGTTTCCTGCAAGGCGCGCAGCAGGGTCTGGTCGTAGACGATCAACGCCTCCCGGGTACGGGCCTCGCTGGCGGCAATCCTTGCGCGCACCCGCCCTCTGTCGAGCAACGACCAGCGAATGACCGGGCCGAGGAAACTGGACGTCGCTCCAGCGTCGCCCAAGGCGTCGAGATTTCCCGCCACCAGCCCGATTGATCCGCGGACCTGGACCTCGGGATAGAGGCCGGCGGTTTCGATCCCGATCCCCGCGGTCTGGGCCGCGAGGTTGCGTTCGGCAGCGGCGATATCGGAACGCCGCGAGAGCAGCCCCACAGGGTCGCCGACCCTGATCGTGCGCACCGCCAGGGTTTCGCCCATGGGCGTGGATACGGGTGGCCTGAACGTCTGGGGCGCTTGCCCCAGGAGGATCGCCAGGGCATTGCTCGCGGCCGCGCGGCGCTGCTCCAGCCCTGGCGCGACCGCCTCGACATTGCGCAACAAGGCCTCGGCCCGCAGCCGGTCGAACTCATGGGCCGAGCCGGCGCTGAGCATCCGGTCGACCATTTCCAGGCTTTCACGCTGGTTGCGGCTGATGTCGTCGACCACCGCCTGTTCGGCCTCGATACCCCGCAGCTCGAACCAGGTGGCCGCCACCGCGGCGGCGATACTGGCCTGCACCCCGCGCAACAATGCCTCGCGGGACCCCACCTGGGCCTGGGCCGCTTCCACCGAGCGCCGCACGCGACCGAACAGGTCGATTTCCCAGGACGCATCGACGGCGCCGCGATAGGTTTCGATTTCGCGCTGCTGCCCGGGCGGCGTCTCGACCTCACTGCGCCGCACCGCCTCATAGCCAAGCGCAGGCCCGCCGCGGGGCAGGAAGTCCTGGCGGTTTTCCCGCAGGACGGCCTTGGCCTCGTCGAGCCGCGCGGCGGCGATGGCGATGTCGTGGTTGGCGGCCAGCGCCTGCTGGACCAGGCGGGTCAGCGCCGGTTCGTCGAAGCCCCGCCACCACTCCACCTCGACGGCCCCCGGGCCGAGGCCCGCGGGTGTCGTGCCGAAGCTGGCGGGCAGCTGCGCCGCCGGCGGTGAGTAGTCGGGGCCCACCGCCGCGCATCCGGCCAGCAGGATCAGCGCACTGAGGGGGAGCAGGATTTTTGGGCTGGGACCGCTCATGATGGGTTCTCCTCCAAGCGCGGCATCACTCCTTGGGCGGGCCGCTCGAAGCGGGCCGCCAGGCCGCGGACCAACACATAGAACACCGGCGTCAGGAACAGGCCGAACAGCGTCACCCCGAGCATCCCGGCGAACACCGCGACCCCCATGGCCTGGCGCATCTCGGCCCCGGCGCCGCTGGCCATGACCAGGGGCACGACCCCAGCGATAAAGGCGAACGAGGTCATCAGGATCGGCCGCAGGCGCAAGCGGCACGCCTCGATGACCGCATCCAGCGTGCGCGCCCCTTCGGCCTCCAGGCTGCGGGCGAACTCGACGATAAGGATGGCGTTCTTGGCGGCCAGGCCGACCAGCACCACCAGCCCGATCTGCACGAAGACATTGTTGTCGCCGTCCACCAGCCACACACCGATGATCGCGCTCAGCAGGCACATCGGCACGATCAGCAGCACCGCCAGGGGCAGCAGCCAACTGTTGTATTGCGCGGCGAGAATCAAATAGGCGAGCAGCACGCACAGCGGGAAAATGAACAGCGCCGAATCCCCGGCGAGTTTCTGCTGGTACGTCAGGTCGGTCCATTCGAAGGTCATGCCATCGGGCAGCAGCTCCTTCGCCAGGCGCTCCATGAGCGCCACCGCCTGCCCCGAACTGACGCCGGCCATCGCGCCGCCGGAGATGTCGGCCGAGGGGTAGCCGTTGTAGTGAATCACCCGGTCCGGACCGGAGCCCGGCGTGACGGTGACGAACGAGGACAACGGCAGCATCGCCCCCGCCGCGTTGCGCACCTGCAAGCGGCTGATGGCTTCGGCCTGCATGCGGTGTTCCGCATCGGCCTGAGCCGTGACCTTGTAGGTGCGGCCGAAGCGGTTGAAGTCGTTGACATAGAGCGAACCGAGATAGACCTGCAGCGACTCGAAGACATCCGCCAGACGGACCCCCTGGCTCTTGGCCTGGGTCCGGTCGACCGTGACGTCGAGCTGCGGTGCATTGATGTCGAAACTGGTGATCAGCCCGGCCACCTGCCCTGACTCGGTCGCTTTGATCATCAGCATCCGGGTCTGCTGGGCCAGGGCCTCGAGCCCGGCGCCGCCGCGGTCCTCGACCTGCATCTTGAAACCGCCCGTGGCACCGAGGCCGGGCACCGGCGGCGGCGGGAACACCCCGAGGAAGCCGTCGGGAATCCCGGCGAACCGGGCTTGCAGGCGCCCGGCGATGGCCATCGCGCTGAGGTCCGCGCTCGTGCGCTCCTCGAACGGGTCGAGCATGACGAACATCACCGCGGCGTTCGGCACGTTGACGAAGCCGTTGATCGACAGCCCGGGAAACGCCACCACGCTTTCGACCCCGGGCTCGGCCAGCGCCATGCCCGACATCTGCTTGACCACCGCCTCGGTGCGGTCCAGGGAGGCCGCGTTCGGCAACTGGGCGATGGCGACCAGGTAATATTTGTCCTGCATCGGCACGAAGCCCGGCGGGACGGCCTTGAAGCCGAGGAAGGTCAGCCCGAGCAATCCGGCGTAAACCAGCAGCGCCACCCCGCTGACTCGCACCACCTTGCGCACCGTGTTGCCATAGGCGTGCGGCGCATGCTGGAACGGCCGGCCGAGGGTTTGCAGCCATCGGGCCGCGCGGCCCCGCAGGCTGTGTGGCGATGCCGCGCCCCCAGCGTGGCGCGGTCGCAACAGCAGTCCGGCGAGCGCCGGGCTGAGCGTCAGCGAGTTGACCGCCGACAGAATGGTGGAGATGGCGATGGTGAGCGCGAACTGGCGATAGAACTCGCCCTGCAAGCCGCTCAGGAACGCGGTCGGGATGAACACCGCCGCGAGTACCGAGGTGATCGCGATGATGGGACCGGTGACCTCGTCCATGGCACGCCGCGCCGCCTGGGTGGGCGGCTCGCCATTTTCGATATGGCGCTCGACGTTCTCGACCACGACGATGGCGTCGTCGACGACGATCCCGATGGACAGCACCAGGCCGAACAACGACAGGGTATTGAGCGAGAAGCCCATCAGGTGCATGACGGCGAAGGTGCCGACCAGCGACACCGGCACGGCCATCAGCGGGATCAGCGACGCCCGCCAGCTGCGCAGGAACACCACGACCACGATGACCACCAGCAGGATCGCCTCCAGCAAGGTGGTGGCCACCGTTTGCAGCGAGGCGTGGACAAAGACCGTCGGGTCGTAGGCGATCCGCGAGCTGAGCCCGGCCGGGAAGTTGCCTTCCAGGCGCAGTACGGTGTCCCGCACCGCCTGGGCCACATCGAGGGCATTGGCCCCCGGGCTCTGGATGATCTGCAACGCCACGGCCGGCTCGCCGTCGAGCAGGCTGCGCAGGGCATAGGCATCGCCGCCCATCTCGATCCGGGCGACATCGCGCAAGCGCGTCACCTGGCCGTTGTCGCCGGTGCGCAGGATGATGTCGCCGAACTGCTGCTCGTCGCTCAAGCGGCCCAGGGTATTCACCGTGACCTGGAACGCGGCAGTGGAATCGGGAGCCTGGCCGACCGAGCCGGCCGCCACCTGCACGTTCTGTTCGCGCACCGCGGCAATCACCTCGCCCGCCGTCAGCCCGCGGGCGGCGATCAGGTCCGGATCGAGCCAGAGGCGCATGCTGTATTCCCCCGCGCCCCACACCAGGACATCGCTGACGCCCGGCAGGCGGGACAGCTCGTCGCGCACCTGCAGATAGGCGTAGTTCGAGATATAGAGCGGGTCGTAGCGTTTGTCCGGCGACAGCAGGTGGACCACCATCAGGATGTCCGGCGAGGTCTTCTGCGTGACCACGCCCTGGCGCTGCACTTCTTCCGGCAGGCGCGACAGCACCCGCGAGACGCGGTTCTGCACCTGGACCTGGGCCATGTCGGCATTCGTCCCCTGGGCGAAGGTGACGGTGAGGATCATGCGGCCATCGGTCGTCGACTGCGAGGCCATGTACAGCATGCCCTCCACCCCGGTGATCGCCTGTTCCAGCGGCGCCGCCACGGTTTCGGCGATCACCTTGGGATTGGCCCCCGGATAGGCGGTGCTCACTTGTACCGTCGGCGGCGTCACCGCCGGGTACTCGCTCAGCGGCAACTGGAAGAACGCGACGATGCCGGCGATCATCATCAGGATCGAGAGCACGATGGCAAAGATCGGACGCTCGATGAAGAAACGCGGGAAAGTCATGGCGTCACCCCCACGGTTTGCGCCCTGGCGACAGGCGTCCCGTCGATCTCGGCCACCTGCGGCGTGATCTGCATGTCCGGGCGCACCAGCCCCTTGACGACGATGCGCTCGCCCGGTTGCAGGCCCTGGTCGATGACCCGCAGGCCAT
Source organism: Pseudomonas sp. NPDC089530 (assembly GCF_050280705.1). Taxonomy (NCBI): domain Bacteria; kingdom Pseudomonadati; phylum Pseudomonadota; class Gammaproteobacteria; order Pseudomonadales; family Pseudomonadaceae; genus Pseudomonas; species Pseudomonas sp. NPDC089530. The sequence continues at coordinate 20,378 of NZ_JBNNVU010000005.1, forward strand.
CGACCAGCGGGCCAAGCTCCACCGGCCGGTATTGGGTCTTGTCGCCCTCGCCGACCACCAGCACGTAGCGGCTGCCCTGGTCGGTGCCGATCGACTGATCGGAGATCAGCACCTGGGCTTGCGGCTCGCCGGTCTCCAGCCTGATCCGGGCAAACAGCCCGGGGGTCAGTTGCCCATCGGGGTTATCGACGAGCGCGCGGACCCGCACCGTGCCCGTGCCGCGATCGGCGGCGTTGGACAGGAAGTCCAGGCGACTGGGCCGCGAATGGCTCTGGTCGGTGAGCAGCGCCACCCTCACCTTGGGTGCCTGCTCGGCCGCCTTGGCCCGGCCCGGCGCGAGCGCCCGCAGATAGGTGCGCTCGTCGACATCGAAATACACATGCAGCGGATCGGTCGAGACGATGGTGGTGAGAGGGGTGACGCCACTGGTGACGTAGTTGCCCTCGGTGACGAGGGTGCGGCCCACTCGCCCGCTGATCGGCGCCGTGACGCGAGTGAAGCTCAGGTCCAGTTGCGCGGCGTCCAGCGCCGCCTTGGCGGCGTCGACCTGGGCCTTGCTCGCATTGCGCGAGGCGATGGTCGTGTCCAGGCGCTCACGAGCCACGACCTTCCTGGCGAACAGCTGTTCGGCTCGCGCGTGCTCCGCCTGGGCGAGCAGCGCCGCCGCTTCGGCCTCCCGCAGGCGCGCCTTCGCGGCATCCAGCGCGGCCTGGAAGACCCGCGGATCGATGAGAAACAGCCGGCTGCCTTTCTCCACGAAGCGGCCCTCGGGCACGCTGACTTCCTGAATGTAGCCGGCCACCCGCGGGCGCAGTTCGACTTGCTTGATCGCGGTCAGCGAGCCGGTGAATTCGACAAAGGGCGTCACCGGCCGCACGACCACCTCGGCCACCGGAACGCTGGGTGGTGACGCCGCGGCGGCCGAGGGTTGTGTTTCCTTGCACCCAGCGAGCGTGAGCGCGACGCCTAGCGTCGCCGTGAAAAGAGTTACCTGTTTGACTGTCATCGTTGTGCCTTCCCGGGCTTGAGTCGACCTGGATTCGCCGAGGCGAAACCGCTTTCGTTGCGGTTATCCGACTTGACACATTGGGAAGGTCAATCTTTTTTTACGGCGAATTTCCTCGCCGACGGCTACCCTTTGCCGTTAAAACCAAACGATCTTAAATATCACTAATAAATATCGTTTTCGCATTAGATTGGGTTCACTTCGCGCTACTCTTCACCTCACGGCGGATCAACGTGAGCCTTGGCCACGGATCGAGCAGGGATCAAACGAAGACATGGATGCCGGAAACCATTCAATAAACGGGGCGGACTCCGAAAAGCCAGACGAGTAGGAACTTATATATGGAGATATATCGTATGTCGGCTCAAGAACATTTTGTTGGCGGATGGACTCCTTACCACGAACTGACACCCAAGGATAAAGAAGTATTCAAGGAAGCCCTGGCCGGCTTCGTGGGTGTGCACTACACCCCCGAAAAAGTGTCGACCCAGGTCGTCAACGGCACCAACTACCGTTATCTGTCCAAAGCCACCCTGCCTGGCTCCTCGGATAGCTGGCAAGCGGTAGTGGAAATCTACGCGCCGATCAAAGGCAAGCCGCACATCACCCAGATCCACCGGATCTAACCCCGTATCGAACCCGTCGGGTCGCGCAGGGTTGCGCGACCCGACGGGCTAATCACAATGCTCGCCTCTCTTGCGTGTATTCAAGCCCAGCCGATCGGTCGGCCTTTTACTGCATTTGATCTTTTCCGGCGATCCAGGGCATGAACAGGCCGGAAGCCAGAACGATTAAAAAGGTTCCAGCGAGACTGACGACGGCGGTCAGGGTCAGTGCCTGGGAATAGCCGACAATACCGCCGACCAGGCCACTGCCCAGGTAGATGAAGGGGTGTACCCCGCTGGTCACCAAGGTATCGACCGCCACGACCTTGCCCAGGTCCTGTTCCGGCGCGAGCGTTTGCAGGGCGGTCGCCCAGCCCGTGAGCCAGGACGCTTCGACGATTCCCACGCAGGTCGCCCCCAGGATCGCCATCCAGGCCGAACTGCCCATGCCCAAGAGCGCCATCGCCCCGGCCAGGAACAGACCGCAGGTCACGGCCAGCCCGATCAGCCGCTCATGCCCGCCCGCCAGCACCGTGACGATGGAACCCAGGCAGGCGCCCACCCCCGAAGCGGCCAGGCACAGGCCCCACATCTCCTCGCCCAAGCGCTGGCTGATGGCGTAAGGCGCCACCACCAGGAATATCGGGAAGCACAGGACATTCAGCACCAGGGTCGCGGCGAAACCGAGCCCCAGCACCGGGTTGCCGCCGATGACCCTGATGCCGTTCAGCGCTTCGCGGATGGAAGCCCCTGGCGTGGAGGGCTGACGCCCCCCATCAGGCAAGCGGGCGGTATAGATCGCGGCGCCGAAGAAGGTCAGGCCATCGATCAGGATTCCCCATACCGGGTCCCAGAGGATGATGAACACCCCCAGCGTCGCGGGGAACAGAATGGCCACCAGGTTATCGATGAAGTTCATCGCGCCGTTTCCGGCCACCAGCGCTGGCGTGGGCAGCAGCTTGACCAGCAGCACCTGGGCGCATGGACGGGCAACACCGATACCGATACCAAAGAGCAGGTAGACCAGGACCAGCCCCCACCAGGGCGCGCCGCAAAGGATCAGGGCGACCGCGGCCAACTGGGCGCTGCCTCTTGCCACATCGGTACCGATCAGCAGCTGTTTCGCCGACTTGCGGTCCGCCAGCAGGGCCCCGGCCAAGGCGCCGATCACCGTCCCCACGCCGACCGCCGCCATGACCCAAGCGAATATTTCGCCAGCGAAGCCGGCCCGGATCAGCGCTATCGGCAGCGCCGCCAGGCAAATGGCGTCGCCAGCCATGGACAGGCCCTGCCCGATCAGCAACTGGCGAAAGGACCAAACGTCCAGGGCGTTCTTGTAAGGCGACAAGCGATCGGTGATAGACCTCATATGCACCCCTCCTTGAGGCATATATTTGCGCGGCCCGATGACTCTTTACCCAGTGCCAGCATCGGCGCAGAGGTACAAGCGGCTCAGGTTACTCCATCCCCAGTTCATTCTGTGCCCACCTTGAACCTCCACACGCAGGACCTAAGTCGGAGTCACACCTCATTGATCTCAAAATACGCCCCCGTATTGAGCGGAGCACCAGACTGCTATGGAACCCCTTGGCAGTCTTGAGAGCGCTGCCTACCCACTCAAATTGCCGCAGGCACACAATCGAGTGCCATGAGCTCCAATGGCAAGCTCGGGCCCGATGCCCTGGTACACCGCTACATCTTCATCCTTTACACGTTGGCTGCACGTTCGAAGTGCGTGAAGAGCTCAGCGGGCAAACACGTGCTCCTAGCGCATAGTTGCGATCCAGTTCACCTTCCTGGCAGTAATGCCTGAATACACATGACTTCGACACTGGGACGACGAATGGAGGCATTTGGGTGTCAACGACGTTTGACTGCGCTCCACCCTTAGCTAAGATCGAGGTGATCTCTATTCGCAGTGTTGTCAATCAGTATCGCGATAGTCACTCGCAAATGTGACAAGTGCTCGCCATGCCATGGAGGCAAGGTCATGTCAAAACTCAAGGTTGAGTTCCCCCCCTCGGTTCAGGCCGCCTCAGCACAACGTTCCCACCATTCCTTCCAGCACTACAAGGTCGCTTGTTACTGGCCGTAAGTGTGGCCGCGCCCATTTTGTAACTGTTGCCGAAGCTCGGCTTTATCCCCAGAGCAGCAAGTGCAGTGCGCTTTGTAGCGTCTGCACGCTGGTGGCGTTCATACGCCATTTTTTAGCGTTATAACCCTCACGCAGGAGACAAGGACATGTCAAAAGTACGCGTACCGCAAAACGTTGCCCCCGATGGCAAGATTCACGACAGATTGGATTATCTGTTCACCGAAGAAGGTATTCCGGTGCCTGGCGATGGCGCCGAGTTGGTACTGGTGGATCTGGGTAATCACACCATCAAGTACCACAAAATGGTCACACCACCGGTACAAGTGGCTACCAGGAGAGGCAATGGCCCTAGCGAACTATTCGAGGGTGGTGAACATATGGCGATCGGAGACGGTGCAACGTTGTACTTTTCCGGTAACGACACGGGCACCCCTGCATGGCAGGTTCCATTGAATCTACCCAATGGTTTGGCTCTGACCTACGGCCAGATCGTCGCGTTGGGGGGAGACTTCTATGGCATTCCCGATAAGCCGATTTCCGATGGTGCAACCGCCGCCGAACGGATAGCTCGCTTTAACGCGGCGTTCAACTCCCTGGCGACATTACCAGCCTCCAAGGACGAAGCGCACGAAATTCTACAAGTAATGCAGGTGGAAATTGATGCCGCCAACCAGGCGATCAACGATGGTTTGCCCGCGCACGAAGCCTATGACAAGTTGGGCGATACGCTCTCGCTGAAATGGAACCAGATCACCGGCGGGGGTATTACCGGAATCCCTCTGGGTCGTTATCTCAAGCTGGCAGCCGTAAACTGGGACCACTTCGGCAGTTGGGCGGTTCTCGCTTATAAGGCTGGCCACACCGCTGCGCTGCAACAGGCGATCAAAGCGGGAAAAAGCGGACAACGCCAGGATCTTGAGCTGGCCTACGCAATGAACGCCTTCGCTGACCATTTCCTATCAGACCTGTTTTCCGGCGGACACATGCGCACGCCACGCAAGCAGCTGCACGACACTGTCACGTCCGGCTTTGTCAGCTCTTTTCTGTCGCGCTATATGCATGATGAGGACTGTAAGTTTGGCCTCAATGTGAACAACACTCAGGACGATAACTGGCATGCCTATGGCGACAAGCGCTACTTCGATACCGTCGATGTCGGTAACCGCAACCGCGTTGGATTTATCGTTCAAAGTTCAGTGGACGAGGTCTTTGAAAGTTTCCTCTATGGCACCGCGCCGACACCCGACGAGTACGCCGCAAACTCATTGTTACCCGACCTGCAAGCGGTGCAGAACCATCTGAGCACGGCCAACTATTCCCCCTTGTTCGTGGCTCAAGGTTCGACGGTACTTCGCCGCCAAAACATCAACGACCTCAACGACCGTCACTGGACGGCAGACTGGTGGGGCGCCAGCACCCTGGCCTTGTTAAAAGCCAGTTACAACCCGAACAAACCAACCGGCTATCTGGAACCGCCAACGGCATCGCCGGTGCTTCAGCCCAATGGCTGGCAGAGCCATACGCCCAGTCCCCCCAACTGGGTGGATGGTAACGCCGTGCGTTACGCCTTCAGTTATACCAATGGCCTGAACGAATCCTACACCGGGCCCTGGTCGGCCTTCGTTGAGTTGCGAGGCAGTTACTTTCCGACGTTAAACGTGCCGGAAGATCCATCGGGTAAAGCCAACGGGCGAAATATCTTTCGGCAATTTCGCAATACCCCGCCGACGCTCGTGGGATCTGTTGCCCGTGGTGTCACCTCGTTCATCGATCGTCAGAACTGAAAAGGAGCCTGATTATGTCAATCACTATCAAAATCACTTTGGCCACTGGTGAATCGACCCAAGGACTTGACCTTGAGTTGCTATCTGACGGCGCACCCATCGCAAGGGCGACCATCGACGAACAAGGGCGGGCCTTGTTCGATGCGCCGTCAGCGCTCGGCCAGTTGGCTGTACGCGTCGACCGCTCGGGGTTGGAAAAGGAGCAAAGAGCATGACCAGTGTTTCAGTCGTTCCTATAGTCGACACTTCCTACAGCATGACCACCGAAGGTTATGTGGCGCAAACCGTCATCGATACCAAGGCCTTCCTGCGTTTGCTCAAGCCTGGAGATAAGCTTGCTGTCGTCGCTTATGACACCACGGCAAGAAATGTCTATACCGGCAATGGAGGCTTGGCCACCGTCGACTTGGCACTGACGGCCACCGCCAACGCAGCCGGTGAGGTCGATAAACTATCGTTCACCGGCGGCAGCACAGCCATAGGTCTGGGGTTACAACAGACACGCACTTTCCTTGACTCGGCCAGTCTTCCGAAGGCTTGTGTGCTCTTGACCGATGGTTTCCAGAATGAGGGACCACCTCCCCTGGACGTGCTGCCCAGCTATCCAGTCATGGCCTGCGCCATGGGACCGCATTCTGACCAAAACCTGCTGAAACAAATCGCCCAGCGCACCGGCGGAAAGTTTTTCTATGCTCCGCGCGCTGCCGACATGATGAAGGTCTATAACGAGATCCGCTCGAACACAGCCTCGGCTGCGCTACTGGCGAACCAGCTCGTAGACATTCCCACAAACGACTACCGTTTAATCCCGGCGACGGTATCTCAACGTTCTGGTGGCGCGCAGATCTCGGCAGTATGGTCCAACGCCGAGGTCACCTACACGCGTGGCAGCCCTTCCGGCAATCAGCTGTCAGTGACTCTGGTCGACCCTTCAGGCTCCACCAGCCCGTTGAAGCCGACCATCATCGGCAACGGTTTTGTCATCTATAACGTCGACAACCCGGCACCGGGGGAATGGCAGGTCCAGCTGGAATTCGCTGGCGCAGGTCAAGCGATCAACTGCACGGGGGGCGCACTGCAGTACCCGTCGTCAACACGCAATGCAATCGCGGAGCTACAACTCAACGTCGATATTGCCCAGACTCACAATGTCGGTCGGCCGCTGGAGCTAAAACTCAATCTGAACGAGGGCGGCGAGCCCCTGACGAATGTCCGAGCCCATGCCTCCGTGATTCGGCCGACCATCAGTCTAGCCAATGCCTTGATCAAGTATCACGATCAACTCGGTTCGGTGCGGGCGAACCCTGCTCACATCTCACGAGGCGTCCCTGAATCGCAGGCGAAACTCGCGGCACTGCGTCAACAGCTATTACCAGAACGGGACATTCTGGCGCATCAACAGTCGGTAGTGCACTTTCAACAAGGCGCAAGACAACTGATATCGCAACTCGATACTCCGGTGTCAGGTTCGTACACCATACAAGTGGAGGTCACGGGCGAAAGCCCGGTGACAGGCGCCTTTTCGCGTAGCGAACTGGTCAGTGTGCTAGTGACTGACTAGAGCGCTTAGGGGCTTGTCGTGTTGTAAAAAAACACCGTGCACGCTGGGCATTGACCTTGTATAGGGTTAATGCCTGGCCGCGGCCATTCCACCCAAAGCCCTTTACCCGCTCTGAAGATCGACCGATCTCCCAGCGGGCGGGCATGAACAAAGGCGTACTACCTGCCGATCGATAAGATGTCGGCCGACCCACGCAACCGTTCTGTTTCCGAATGCTGATGCTGAATTATTCGAAGGTCGTTGTACCCTCGGCAGCGAGGAAAGCCGAGCCTATCGATAACTCAGCCTTCTCCACTCATTCAGCGCCTGGGCGTAACCATCGCCTCCACCGTGGCCGCTCTGTCCTCACCGGCCATAACCTGCCCTGCCCCTCGCACCATCTGCGCTTCTGCTGCAACAGCATCCCGCAGGATCACCTGCGCCGCCTTCTCCGCCGCCACATAGATCGAGGTGACGATGAAGAACCCCGGGATCTTGGGAAAGATCGAGGCGTCCACCACCCGCAGGTGACTCACCCCGCGCACGCGGAAGGCGCTGTCGAGCACGGCCATGGGGTCGTCGTCGGCGCCGATCGGGCAGGTGCAGGACGCGTGGTGGCCCCAGGCGTGGTTCATCACGAATTCCTTGAGCTGCTCGTCGCTCTGCACCGCGTCGCCGGGCAGTTCTTCCTCGGCGATCAGCCCGGCGTCCTTCAGCGGCTGGGCCAGGTGGCGGACGAACTTGATGCCCTCCACCACCGATTGCAGGTCCTCGCCCCGGGTGTCGTTGCCCTCCTCGAAGTAGCGGAAATTGATCAGCGGCGTGTCGGCCGGGTCTTTCGAGCGCAGGGTGACGTAGCCGGCGCTGTTGTTGGTGTGGGCCTTGAGCACCGCCCAGGTCAGGTAGTTCAGGTGCTCGACGATCAGTTGCGAATAGCCGGGGAAATAACCGCGGAACGGCGCCAGCAGGGAGAAGCAGAACAGGTCCGGCAACGGCCGCTGCCGCAGCGACTTCTTGATCACCGCCAGGACCGCGCCGTTGGTGCAGTAGACGCCGGTCTTGCCCTTGGCCCATTGCTCGTACTGCGGGTCGCCCTTGGCGTAACGCGCGCCCTCCAGCACTTCCCAGCAGTCGAAGTTCATCCGGTTGACCACCCCGACCTCATAGCGGTCCTGCAGGTTGCGGCCGACCCCCGGCAGCTCGACCCGCACCGGAATGTCCAGGGCCTCCAGGGGCTTGCGCGGGCCGATGCCGGAGAGCATCAGCAATTGCGGGGTGTTGAAGGCGCCGCCGGCGAGTATCACCTCGCGGCTGGCCCGCACATGATGCGGCTCACTGACCGGGCTGCGCGGCACGGTGCTGGCCCGGTAGAGCCCCGCACCCTTGATGTACTCCACGCCGAAAGCCCGCAATTGATCGTCGATCAGCACCCGGGTGACCAGCGCATCCAGCTCGATATGCAGCCGGTCCGGGTAGCGCTTCTGCACGTCCAGCAGGCGTTCGCGGGTGCCGTTGCGGCGATGCTTGCGGGTGGTCAGCGGCGGATAGCGCAGGCCGATGGCGGCATCGCGCACCAGCCGCCAGTCGTTGGGGTCGCCCACGCCCAGCAACTGCCAGCGGATGCGCTTGAGGGTCTCGCCCAGGCTCTTGAACGCCTGGTCGGCGGACTTGACGATCGAGCGCACCAGCGACAGGTCGTCGATCACCGCCTCCGGCACCGCCTTCTCCACATGCAGCCAACCCTTGAAACCGTGCCGCGACGGGTTGATGCCGAACCGCGCGAGAAACCGTTGCAGCGGCCGGTGATGGCAGTTCTCCAGGCGCTGGAAATGCTCGCGCATGGCACTGGCGCGCCACGACGGGTCGCCGGTGAGCTGGGCGATATGGTCCCAGTCCTGGTTGTGCGGGTAGACGGTGATCATCGCGTTGTGCGCGGTGCAGCCGCCCAGGCAACTGGCCCGCGGGTACAGCACGCCGTCGACGGTTTCGCCCTGGTAGGTCCGGGTGAACTTGGGGTCCTGTCTCTGGCGCACGTCGCTGCTGTAGTGGCGCACGAAGAAATCCCAGCGCATGGCCTCGTTCTCGGTGGAGCGCGGGTGAAACGCCGGCACCTGGTACTCCTCCGGCAGCCGCGGGGCATTGCCCGCCGCCACCGGGTCGCTGCCCGACTCCAGCACCAGCACCTTGTGCCCCTCTTCGGCCAGGCGGGCGGCCAGGGTGCCCCCCCCTGCCCCGGACCCGACCACTATGTACTCGTAATCCGCTGTGTCGTTCATCGCTGTCACCTCAGAAGGTCTTCAGCAAGGCGATCAAGGCCCGTTTGTCTTCATCGCTCAGGCCCTGCTCGCCCTTAATGAAGCTGGTGCCAAAGTAATGCCCCTTGTCCACCACATAGTCCGGGCACTTGCTCACTGCCAGCAGCGGCTTGACCAGGCCGGCGAAGACTTTGCGCGCTTCTTCGTCGCTGGCGCCTTCCGGCAGTTGCTTGAGGTCATGCTTGATCTTCAGCAGCAGGTCCAGCACCTGGTCGTGTTTCTCCAGGTCGATGTTGGACAGCAGGCTCACCGGTGTCCCCTGGGGAATCGGCCCGAGCTGGATGCCGTCCTCGCCGAACAGCCAGGGCAACCAACTGCTGAGCAGGCCTTCCAGACGTTGCAGGAAGGTCGGCAGGTAGCCGCTGCTAACCCGCAGGTAGCTGGTTTCGCTGGTGACGTCGACAGTGCCCGGGTGGGTTTTGCCGGACCGGGTCATGACCTGGAACGAGCCCTGGCGTTTTTCCGGCCACAGCAGCATCTCGATCGAGCTGTCGAAGGACGCCATGCGGTCCTCGACCCCGCCCTTCCAGTGGAATTGACCCAGGCGGTTGTTGAGCAGCAGCGGCGCGGTGGACCACAGGCTGATCAGCGATGCCGGCCGGGTATAACCCCGTCCGCCCGCCGGCATCGGGTATTCCCAGGCTTCGCCGGTGTAGGGGTTCTGTACCAGCATCGAGCCCACCGCCGGCAATTGCTTGTACGACCCGGAGGAGAAGTTGTCCCAGATATTGCCGCCCAGGGCGTTGGTGGCCAGCGGGCTGCAGGCGTTGGTTTCCAGCAGGGTCACCGGCACCCGCAGCTCGGTGGACAGGAAGTTGTCGGCGAGGAACTTGTCATCCTTGACGATGGCGCGCATCGCGGTCTTGAATTCCGCGGTCTTGCTCCAGTCCCAGTAGTTGTTCCAGCACTTGAGGTAACCGCTGTTCACGCAGCCATGCTCGGGAAAGAAGCTCCAGGCTTTTTCCGGCAGCTTGCTGGAGTGGCAACGGGCGCAGTTGTCGGCGAAGACTTCCTTGCCGCGCTCCAGCACTGCCGCCGGCTCTTGCATATGGGCCGCGCCGCCGGGGGCGTTCTTCAGGTAGTCCGGGGTCGCCGACGCCAGGAAGAACAGCGCCAGGTCCGGGGTCTGCACCTCGTTGGCATTCCAGTAGGATGAATTCTTGCGCGCCACGTCGATGCGGAACGGGGTGATCGGCTTGCCGCCGATCAGCGGCCGGAAGTGGCTGGTCCACTCCTCGCTGTACAGGCCGATATTGATGAACACCCGGTTCAGGGCGCCGAGGGCCCCCACCGAGTCGGCGCCGTCCTTGAGCACCCGCGGGGTGAACACCGTGTCAGGCTGCTTGTAGTACCGGGCCAGCGGGCTGTCCGGGGTCACGCCGGGCACGTCGTTGAACTGCCGGTTGTTCAGCCCGCCGCCGGCGAGCTGCTCCTTGCCCAGGTTCGACGCCAGCTGGATGCGCGCCTTGAGGTTGTAGACTGCGTTCATGGTCCGCGGGTTGTTGATGTAGTCGGTGGAGACGAACGAAGTGTCCAGCGCCCCCGGCTTGGAGGTGTGGAACAGCTGGAACGGGAAGCTGCTCTTATCCTGTTTCCACATGAAGATCCGGTCGACCCAGAAGTACTGGGCGCCCGGGTTGGAGTTGAGGTTGGCCCAGGCTGGATGCTCAGGATCGGCCGGCGGTTTGGTCGGGTTCGGCCCCACATGGCAGAAACCGCAGGACATGCCGACCCGGTAGGGTTTGACCAACTTGCTGTCGTTGTAATAGCTGGGGTCTTCGTAATAGCGCTTGGCGTCCCACTTCTTCTGCGCCTGCTCGTCGAAATCCGGGTTGGGGAACAACCGCAGGCCGACGATCCCGGTGCCGTAGCCGTAATAGGAGCCCGCCGGCAGGTTCTTGCCCCGGGCGCCGATTTTCACGCCCGGGTATTTGTCTTCGTTCTCGAACGGGTCGGCGCCGCAGGCCGGGTCGCGGCGGTCCAGCCACAGGCCGAAGCGATCCGGGCGCGGCCCGTCGCCCTTGACGTAGCAAGGCTCGTTCACCACCCCCAGCACTTCCCAGCGTTTGTCGCGGTTGTAGGCCAGGCTCGGGTGGTTGGAGATGGTCTTGAGCAGGTCCAGGTTACCGACGCTGTCCCGCGAGAGCTTGTCCCACAGCGCGTCGTTGCCGGCGGTCCAGACGATCCAGTTGTTGCGCCCGCGGGCGAAGGCCTGGGCCGCCTGCTGCTCGGTAATGCCGGGGATGAAGGGCGACAGGCGCTCGACCAGCAGCTGCGGCTGCCGGGAAACGCCGTAGTCCATGTCGGCGTAGTAGTCCTCGTCGGCGCCCTTGAGGCTGTCGGCATCGCGCCCTACGCACTTGGCTTCGTCGAGTCGCTCGCCGGGTCGGTCGCCACAGGGGTTTTTCGTGTCGCTGCCACAACCCTGCAGCAGCACCAAAGGAAGGAAAATGCTCAACATCAGCTTCACGGGTGTCATGCGCTGCTCCTTGCACGTGCTGCAGACCGATCCCTGTATGGGAGACGCCCGTACGCGGCCGGTCCTTTATCCGGTGGCCGACAACCGACTGCCTGCGCCCCGGGCCGGTTACCTCGGTGCGCCAGTCGCTTTACAACGCCCTACAGCCGCCATACTAGGTCATGGCAAGCGGGCCAATTCTGCCATTTGGCGATGAAAAGCCAGGGGTAATTGCGATTGGCTATCGGCGTGCACCCCCCGGGGCTCCGCGGCTCGGGGAATGCCCGGGGCGATCAGGCCCGCCAGCCGGGAACGAGGGGCTGTCCCTGCCTGTGGGATAGGCGACACATGACGGCGCTCCTTGGCGCATGGGGCCGCCCGGGCACCGTTTCGTAAAGCTGCACGGCCATCCCGGGCGAGTGCCGCGACGGCGGGCAACAGCCCAGGGACAGGACGAAGGGCCCGTGTTCCCACTGCCAGAAACGCCAACGCTGTGCCTCGGACGGCGCCAGCGTCCGACAGGAAAACCCGATCTGCCCCGGCGTCGCCAGCTCGAAGGAAAAACTGTCCAGCGGGATCGACAGGCCCTGGCCGCGCGCCTTGATATAGGCCTCCTTCAAGGTCCACAAGGTCATGAACAGCGCCCCCTGGTCAGCGGCCGGCAAGCTGGACAGGTAGCGCACTTCGCTGGCGGAGAAGAACCGCTCGGCCAGATCCAGGTCGGCCAGCCGCTGCCGCGGCTCGACATCGATCCCGACGCTGCTTTCCAGGGTCAGGGCCAGCGCCACCAGGCCCTCGGTGTGGGACAGGTTGAAGGCCATCGGTACCGCGGGTGCGGCAATGGCCGGCTTGCCCCAGGCATTGCTGGCGAAGACCCACTGCTGCGGCGCCACCCAGGGCGCATACAGCGACAGCGTCGAACGCAGCAGCGCCCGGGTGACCAGGTACTGATGGCGATCGCGTTCGAACATGAAGCGTTGCATGCGCTCGGTTTCTTCGGCGCTCAGCCAGGAGCGATACAGCGCCAACAGCGCTGCGTCGTCGATCTGCGGGTCCCGGGCGCTCCAGACATGGATTTCCCCGGGGCCCAGGTGCAAAGGTCGAATGTCGGGCGTGCTCACAGGTCCCCCAGGCATAACAAGGCTTTGTTGGCGATATGCCGTTCCGATGGATAGCCGAACGCATTGTTGATGTAGGTCACGCCCTCCAGGGTGACGCGGCGGTTGAGGTGGCTGTGCCCATAGATATGGGTCCGGGAGCCCAGGCGGCGCACTTGCCGCTCCAGGCGCACGGAACCCAGCACCGGATACAGGTAGCGATACTGCAGCGGCACGCCGTCCGGCATCAGGTCGATCCTGGGCAGGAAATGGGAGAACGACACAATGTGCTGCACGCCCCGGGTATCGGGCTGCTGGTTGAGCTCGTCGAAGGCCCGGCTCACCGCCTCGTCGTCATGGCCGTCCCACTGGCAGGCGCTGAAGTCCATCCAGTTGGCCCGCAACGTCTCGTTGAACGGGCCGAAGGAATAGTCATACCAGCCCAGCAGCGGCACGATCAGGGTGCTGCCCACCCGGCACGCCTGGGTATGCACCCCGGCGTCGCGGCAGGCCTGGCGCACCGTGCGGTACTTGTCGAACGATGAGCGCAGGTCCGAGCGGATCACCCACAGGTCGTGATTGCCCGGCACGAAGCACACCTGCCGGAAACGCCTGCTCAACTGTTCGAGGCTGGCCCTGAGGCGGCCTATCTCATCGGCCACGTCCCCCGCCACGATCAGGGTGTCGTCGAGATACTCCTCGCGGGACAACCGCTCGAGCCAGTTCCAGTTCTCCGGATGGTCGGTGTGCAGATCTGAAACGGTGAATAGCCGCATAGGGGTACCTGGGTCAGCACAAGCATGGGAAACAGCCCGCTGGCGCGGGCTTGGGCGTCAGACGGCATCGGTTGCCGCGACCGCTGCCGCGGGCAGCTCCTGCTCCGCCCGGGGGCTGAGACGGATCTTCAGGTTATCCGGCACCGCCGAGGTGGTGAAGACGTCCTTCACCTGGTCCTTGTCGATCAGTTCCAGGTCGAAGTACTTGACCAGCATCGCCACCGCCACTTTCAGCTCGACGTTGGCCAGGGGCGCGCCGGGGCACGAACGCGGGCCGTAGCCGAACGGAAACTGCTTTTGCCGGGCCTCTTTCAGATCGATCAGGGCCTGCTGCTCGTCCAGCCAGCGATCGGGATCGAACAGCGAGTCTTGCTCCAGGTCCTTCAGGCCACCGATCCGGGTCAAGGCGAAGATCCGGGTGCCCTGTGCCAGCTGGATATCGTCGATGACCGTGTCTTCCAGGGTCTCCACCAACAGCGCGGGCACCGTGGACTTGATCCTGAAGGTTTCCTCGATCACCGCCTCCGTCAGCGGCAGGTCGGCCAGGGCGTGATAGTCGAGCTGGTGCAGGTCCAGGCGCGCCACCTCGCGGCGCAGGCGGTCTTGCAAGGCCGGGTCCTGGCCGAGGAAAAAACACAGCCAGCCGAGCATCGCCGCGGTGGTGCCTTCGCTGCCCAGGATCAGGATCATCATGTTGGCGAACAGCTCGTCGTCGCTGAGCCCGCCCTCTTCGCTGTCCACGGCTTCGAGCATGGTGTGCAGGATGCAATGGGCCCCCACGTCTTCCTGGCGGCGCAGGCGCTCCCGGGTGTCCCGGGCGATGCCGATCACCAGGTTCTTGAGCTCGTCCATGGAGCGGTCGAAGCGCCGGTCCGCCGGCAGCTTGAGCACGCGCCAGTAAGGCACCACGGCCTGCATGCGCTTGTTGATGGTGTTGACCACGTCATGGAAGGTCTGCAGCGACTGGCTGTCGCCATGCTCCAGGCTCTTGAGGTCGATACCGAACACCAGCAGGCAACTGACGTCCACCGAAAAGCGCCGCAGGTCGTCCCGCAGGTCCAACGGTTGCTCCAGATTGCCGCGCAGGCGGTCGCGCAACTTGAGGGCGGTCTTGGCGATCTGCGGGGTGAACGCCACCAGGCTGCGCTTGGAAAACGCCGGCATGATCAGCCGCCGCTGGCGCTTCCAGGCCTCCCCTTCATCGGTGAACAGGCTGCTGAAGCCGACTTCGTCGAACAGCCTGGCCATCTCCTTCATGCGCCGGAACTGCGAAGGCCGGTGCTTGAGGATGTAGCGGACCTGCTCCGGCTTGCTGAAGACCACGAACTGCATATGGGCCATCTGCAAGCGGAACGGTTCGTGGCCGAAGTCCC
Organism: Pseudomonas sp. NPDC089530; assembly: GCF_050280705.1. Classification (NCBI taxonomy): domain Bacteria; kingdom Pseudomonadati; phylum Pseudomonadota; class Gammaproteobacteria; order Pseudomonadales; family Pseudomonadaceae; genus Pseudomonas; species Pseudomonas sp. NPDC089530. Next base: position 35,427 of record NZ_JBNNVU010000005.1, read on the forward strand.
GCGCCCATTGCTCCAGGGACAGGTGCAAGGCGCTCTTGTCCAATTGGTGCAGGTTGCCCAGCAAGGGCAGGCCGCGGCGTTGTGGTAAGTCCTTGAGTGTTTTCATATCCATTAACCTCGATGCGAAATAATCAATGCACGACAGCGGGCGTGGGGGCCCTCAGGCCCCGATCTCTCCCCTGTGGTGTCGTGTGTGGGCCGCGCCCGAGTGCGCGGCGTGGGGGGCATCCAGGTCGTTCTCGACTATGTCCTGCAGCACCTGGCCGACATAGGCCGTGACCTGCTCGACGCTCTGCCCCGGTTCGATAAACAGGTGGTTGCCTGCGAAGGCCTTGAAGGTGAAACCCGCGTTGCCCAGGTGCCGCCAGCCCTGCACATCGGCCTCCGGCACCTGGATATCCCCCAGGCCATGCAGGGCGGAAATCGGCAGCGGCAAGGGGGCCGGCGCCCCCGGCCGGAAACGGTCGACCATCTCGAACGTGGCCACCAGCGAAGGCAACTGCGCATGGATCAGCTCGCGGCTGAAATTGAACAGCCCGGCCTGTTTCATCGAACTCTCCAGGGCGTCGATCAACTGGCCGATCACCGGCTCGGCGCCGGGCTGGCAGATGTCGTCCAGGGAGGGCATCCGCTCCAGGCCGTGCTGGCGATACACCTCGAGCATGTCGCGGATCACCGGATTGACCTCCTGGCCCGGCGCGGAATAGGCCGCCGCGAACAGGTGCCGGGGCAACGGCTTGCCCACCGCCCGCAGGTGCTGGCACCAGACATACGCCATCAGCGCCCCGGCACTGTGGCCGTACAGGGCAAAGGGCTGGTCCAGCTCATCGCCCAGGACATCGGTCAGGGTCGCCGCCAGGGCCCACATGTCCTGCAACGGCCGTTCCCGCAGGCGGTCGCCGCGGTTGGGCAGCTCGATGGGGCGCACTTCCACATAATCGGGCAACAACGCCTGCCACTCCTTGAACACCGTGCTCGACAGGTGGGCATAGGGGAAGCAGTACAGGCGAATCCGGCTCCCCGGCCGCGCCTGACCGCGCAGCCAGCGGCGCTTGTCCCGGGACCAGGGCGCAAGCTGGGTAAAGGGCGCAAACCCGCCGTCCGCCGCCGGTTGCACGGGACTGGCCGCAGGGGCTGCCTCGGCGCCGTTCGCCGCGCCCGGCCGCACCTGCTCCAGCAGTTGGCGCAAGGTCATCTTGAACAGGCCGCTGACCGCGACCTGCTGATGGTCCAGGTGTTTCTGCAGCTTGATCAGCATCAGCGAATCCATGCCCAGCTCCAGCAGCGCCTTGTCCAGGTCGATCTCCTCGGCAGTGCAATCCAGCAACTCGGCGATGATCGACAACAGGCCGTCGCCGGACAGCCCGCCCGCCTCGGCCAGCCGTGTCTGCGCGGCGGCGGACAGTTCGCGATTGCTCGTCGCCAGTTGCTGCAGGCTGGCGCGGGCGCAAGCGATCAGGCTTTCGCCGCGGCTGTCGAGCAGCGCCCAGGCGGTCTGGAAGCGGCGCACGCCGCTGGCCGGGGCGCCGTCGTCGGCCTGCGCGTGCAGCAGATTGACCAGGCGATAGGCCTCCTCCCGGCGCAACGGGCCGTTGAGGTAAATGTCCTCCATCGCCGTGGTCATGTACGGCACGTCGTGGTCGCTGTCGGCCAGCAGGATCGACGGCTGCAAGGCGGCGTCGAGCAGCCCCGGGTGGGCGCCGAAGGCATAGCCGCCGGGCTCGAACCGCGGGTTCAGGGTCGCCAGGCTGAAGCGCTCGTGGAACCGGCACTCGTCGATGGCCCGCACGAAGCCGCCGGCGGGAAAGCCCATTTGCGTGTAACGGGCGTAAAACGCTGCCTCGTCCAGGGTCCGGCTCGGCTTGCCCGGGTTTTGCAACACCGCGGCCAGGCGGGCCTGCACTTGGGTGTCGGCCTGGGCCAGCGCGGCGAAGTCCACCCGGGCTTCGGCCGTCTGCATCCAGGCCCCTGGCTGCCGGGCCACGGCCCGGTAATCGAACCGCAGGCGATAAGCCTCGGCGGCCACCGGCTCGATGCTCATCCGCACCTCGGTAGCGCCGTTGTGGGAAACCAGCAGCGGCGACTGGAACTCGATCCGGCTGACATGCAGGGCGCTGCGCCCGAAACGCTCACGGAACACCTGGTAGATGGCCTCCAGGTAGAAGCCGACATGGAAATTGCCGGTGTCCTGCAAGCCCGGGGTGTCCGCCGGCAGGGTGAACAGCGCTTCGGACGTGGCGCCCGCCTGGCCCTGATATTCCACGCTGAGGAACGGGCCGGCCGCGGCCGGGACAGTCACGGGCACGGCGGCGGGCGCGACGGCAGAGGCGCCGGAGGCCGGGCGCCGTGCCCAATAGGCCTTGAGGGCCAGCCCGGGCCGAGGGTAGTCGGCCTGGAACCGCCGCTCGCGCTCCCCGGCCGGCGTTGGCGTGTGCCCCCGGTTATCCGCCGAGGTCAGCACCACATGGGCGTTGACCCCGCCGAAACCGAAGGAACTGACCCCGGCCACCCGGCCCGGCCCGTCCCAGTCCAGTGGACGGTCCGGCAGGCGGAACGCCGGTTGGCTCGGCGCCAGCAACGGATTGACGGTCTTGAGGTGGTTGTTGCCGGGCACCCGCCCCAGGTACAGGCACAGGGCGGCCTTGATCACGCTGGCGATGCCGGCGGCGGGCTCCAGGTGGCCGATATTGGTTTTCAGGCAACCGAGAATGCAGCCCTCGCCGGCGCCGCGCCCGTCGTTGAAGACATTGCCCAGGGCTTCCATTTCCACCGGGTCGCCCAGGTAGGTGCCGGTGCCGTGGGTCTCGACGTAGCCGGCCCGGGCAGGCGCCAGGCCGGCGCGCTGGAAGGCCTGGCGGATCACTTCTTCCTGGGCCAGACCGTTGGGCGCGGTCATGCCGTTGCTCTTGCCGTCCTGGTTGACCGCGGAGCCGGCGATCAAGGCATACAGCCGCGCCTCGGGGTGCCGCGCCAGGTGCTGGCGGGCATCGGCCTGGCGTTGCAGGACGATCATGCCCACGCCCTCGCCCGGGACATAACCGTCGGCCCCGGCATCGAACGTCTGGCAGCGGCCCGAGGGCGACAGCATGCCCGAGTCCTGCAACAGACGGGTCAGGGCCGGGCTCAGGTTGAGGCTGACGCCGCCCACCAGCGCAAAGTCGATCTGCCCGCTGCGCAGGTACTGGCAGGCAATGTCGATGGCCACCAGGGTCGAGGAACAGGCGGTGTCCAGTACCAGGCTGGGGCCGCGGAAACCGTAGTGGTAGGACAGCCGGTTAGCGGCAATGGAGCCCGCGTTGCCGGTGGCGATGAACAGCGCATTGTCCTTGTCGTAATCGTTGGCGAACTGCATGTATTCGCTGGCGTACTGCGCGACGAACACCCCGGTCCGAGCGAAGCTCGGGTGGTCCTTGATCCCGGCATCCTCGATGGCTCGGTGGGCATTGAGCAGCAGCAAACGCTGCTGGGGGTCCATGAAGCGCGCTTCGCGGGGCGAGATATTGAACAGGCCCGGGTCGAACAGCTCGATGTCGTCCAGGTAGCCGCCGTGGATGCCCAGCAGCTCCTGGTCGCTGAAACTGTCGTTCAGCCCCAGCAGGTCGCGCCGGGCCCTGGGGTAGTGGCCGACCCCGTCGAAGCCTGCGCACAGCTGCTCCCAGAAGCGCGGCAGGTCGGGGGCCTGGGGGAACTGCCCGGACATGCCGACGATGGCGATGGCCCCGTTGTCCTCGCCCTGCTGGGTGGCAGGCGGCTCGCCGCTGGCAGCCGGGGCCGGTTCGCGGCTGTCGTGCAGCGGGCCCTGCTCGCGGTTGGCGGCGATGTAGTCCGCCAGGCTGCGGATCGTCGGGTAACGGAAGATCGCCGACGGCAGCACCTGGTAAGCCAGGCGCTGGGACAGGGTGGAGAAGAACGCCAGCGAGTTGACCGAATCCAGGCCGATCTCGGCGAACGTCTGCTCCGGATGGATATCCTCCAGCCCCAGCAGCCGTTGCAACTCGTCGCGCAGCAACGCAGTGAGGTCAACCGGTTCGCCCCCTGGGGCCGGGGCGCTGGCCACGGCCTGGTCCACGGGCGCCTGGCGCAGGCGTTCGCGGTAATGGGCAAACACCGGCAGGCTGCGGATCGCCGGGTTGATGGCGGCGAACCGCTCCCAATCGGCGTCGAACACAATGCATTCGTCGATGGCATTGGCCAGGATGCGTTCCAGCAACCTCACCCCTTGTTCGGGGGTCAGCATGCGCATGCCCAGGGTGTCGAAGAACGCCCGGTGATTGTGCGCCACCGCCATCCCGGCGCCGTCCCAGTCGGTCCACTGGATCAGTTGCGCCGGCAAGCGCCGTTGCCGACGTTCGGCGGCGAAGGCCACCAGGCCGGCGTTGGCGGCGCTATAGGCGCTCAAGCCGTTGCCCTGCATGCCTTCCACCGCCGAGATCGACGAGAACAGACAGAAATAGCGCAGCGGATCGCCCAGCGTCAGCCGTTCCAGCAGTTGCGCGCCCACCAGTTTCGGCCGGGCGATGTCGGCCAGCAGCCTCGCCGAGGTCGCCTGGATGGCAACCGCCTCGGTGGTCACGCCGGCCAGGTGGAACACCCCGGTGATCGGCCCGCCGAGGAGCGGGCGCAAGGCGTCCAGTTGCCTGGCCAACGCCGCTTCGTCGGTCAGGTCCGATTGCAGGTAGTGCAGGCGCACGCCCTGCTCCCGCGCCAGGCTGTCGATCAACCCCTGCACAGTGGTGCCGGCGCTGAGGCTGGGATGCTGCAGCGGCGCCGACAGCGGTTTGCGGCCGATGACAATCAGCGACTTCAAGCCTTTGCCCACCAGCCAGCGCAGTACCGTTATGCCGATCCCGCCGAAGCCGCCGGTAAGGATCATGCTGCCCGACAGGTCCAGCGCCGGGTCCGCCGCGGGGCCGCGGGCCATGGCCAGCGGTTGCAGGGCCGGGGTCAGGCACTGGCCGCCCTGCCAGCGCAAGCGCAGGTGCGGCTGCCGGCAATGCAGCTGCCGGAGAATCTGCTCCAGGCGCGGGCTGTCCAGGCGGTCGGTGTCCAGCACCAGGCTGCCGATTTCCGGGATTTCGTAGCGCAGGAAGCTGAAGTACTTCGCCAGGCTTTCCTGGACCCCGTCGGTCTGGCCGTCGCGGGTCAGGTTCAGCAGCACCAGCTTCAGGCCCTTGCGGGTCGCGGCCAGGCCGGCCAGGGCCTGCAGCCGTTGGGCCAGGACCTCGGCCTGCTCGGCGAAACGTCGATCCAGCTCCGCCCCGGACAAGCTCGACAGCGCCGCATACGGCTGCAGCAGCACCAGGGTATCGGCCTGGCTGGCGTCGAGCAGTTGCGCGAGGCGGCGCTCGTCGAAGACTTCGCTGGAGGTGGTGACGCCCGGCTGCGACGCCCAGGCTTGCAGCATCGCCTGATCCTCGCCGAACACCAGCACATGACGTGGCCCCCCCTGCTCGGAATCGGCCGGCGCCTCGACCCAACGGGTCTGCATCAACCAGTGGTCGAGGTTGTTCGCAGGCGTCGCGCTGGCGGCCGGGGCCTGGTCCAGGCCCGCCAGTTGGTCGGCGATCCAGTGGCGCCGGGTCTGGAACGGGTACGTCGGCAGCGGCACGCAACGCCCGGAGTTGGCGCTCCCCGGCCATTGCACGGGTACGCCGGCGACCCAGGCCCGGGCCTGCCCGTGCGGATCGTCGGCGGCCGGAGTGGCCGCAGGGCTACGGTCCAGGCTGTCGCCCTGGTACAGGCCCGGCAGCGCGCCGCTGTCCGGCCGCTCCAGCCAGGCCCGCAAACGGGTACGCGCCTCCTGGCGGTCGGTCGCCACCAGGGCCAGACGGAAACGCAACGCCGCCCGATGATGGGCCAGGGTCAAGGCGATATCGCCCAAGGCATGCCGGTCGTTGGCCGGGGTGTCGAGGAACGCCAACAGGCGCCGGGCCTGCTCCTTCAGCGCAGGCGCCGCTTGGGCGCTGAGCAGCAGCACGCAGGGACTGTCCGCAGCGGCTGCCGGGATGGCCGCCTCGGGGGCCTGCTCCAGGATCATATGCACATTGACCCCGCCCGCGCCGAACGAGCTGATCGCCGCCCGCCGCGGCAGCGTCCTGCCCTCGCGCTCCAGCGCCGGCCACGGCTGCGCCCGGTCGGGGATATGGAACCCGGCCCTGGCGAAGGGAATATCGCTGTTGAGCGGGCCGTGCAGCAGGCTCGGCACCAGGGTGGCGTGCTGCAGTTGCAGGACGGTCTTGGTCAACTGGGCGATCCCGGCGCTGGCCTCGCCATGGCCGATGGAGGCCTTGACCGACCCCAGGGTCCGCGGGACAGGCGCAGCGGCGCCGCTCACATAGGCGTCGATCAGCCCCTGGATCTCGATGGGGTCCCCCAGGGCCGTGCCGGTGCCGTGGGCCTCGATGTAGTTGATGCTGTCCCGGGGGACGCCGGCCCGGGCCAGCGCCGCCTCGATCGCCTGGGTCTGGCTGACCGGGTTGGGCACGGTAAAGCCCTGGGTCTTGCCGTCGTGGCTGACCCCGCTGCCCTTGATCAGCGCCAGTATCCGATCGCCATCGCGCAGGGCATCGGCGTGGCGCTTGAGCAGCACCACCCCCACCCCTTCGCTCGGCACATAACCGTCGCCGCCGGCGGCGAATGCCCGGCAGCGACCATCGCTGGCGGCGAAGCCTGAGGCGCACAGGGTGAGGTATTTGCTCGGGTGCAGGGTCAGGTTCACCCCGCCGGCCAGGGCCGCTCGGGTCTCCCCGTTGCGCAGGCTTTCGCAGGCCAGGTGCAAGGCGTACAGCGACGAAGAACAGGCCGTGTCCACCGTCAGGCTGGGGCCGGTGAGGTTGAAGAAGAACGACACCCGGTTGGCCACGGAAAAGGTTTGCGACCCGGCCGGATAGAACGGCGCGCGGCCCTTGAGCGCATCGGCCCCCACCAGCTGGTAGTTGTTGACGCTGACCCCGGCGAAGACCCCGAAGTCCCGGGGTGTGGCCTGCCAGCGCGGCGCCAGGTAGCCGGCGCTTTCCAGGCAGGTCCAGGCCATTTCCAGGAACAGCCGCTCCTGGGGGTCCATGAACGCGGCGTCCGTGGCCGAGACATTGAAGAACGGCGCGTCGAACTGGCTGACGTCCCCCAGGAAACCGCCCCACTTGCAGTAGATCGCGTCCGTGCGGCCTTTCGCCCCCGGGGCGAAGATCGAACGATAGTCGAAACGCTCCAGGGGGATTTCCGTCACGCAATCCACGCCATCGCGCAGGTTCTGCCAGAAGGCCTCCAGGGTCTCGGACTGCGGATAACGGCCGCTCATGCCGACGATCGCGATGCTGTCGTCGGCGACCGGCGGCTGGCCGGCGGCCGCGCCCAACGGCGCGGCCTCGGGGACCGGCTCACGCGCCCCGGCCCCAGCCGGAATCGACGCCGGCTCCGGCAAGGTCAGGCCCGGGCGCGCCTCCAGGTACGCGGCGAGTTGGTTGAGGGTCTTGTACTTGTAGAACAGCGTCGCGTCGGTTTCGCCGGTCCAGGCGCCGATCCGCTGGTTGAGCTTCATGATCATCACCGAGTCCAGGCCCAGGCTTTCGAAGTCCCCATAGGGATCGAGGCGCTCGGGGGCGATGCCGGTGATCTCGAACAGCGCCTGGGCCAGGCGCTCGAACGCCGTGGCCCGGGCCGCCGGCTCCGCCCTGGCCGCGACGACCGGGGCCGGGGCCGAGGCTGAGGCCAGGGTCGGTGCGGCGGCCTGGATCGGTGCGGCGACAGCGCTCGGCAGCGCCGCGGCCTCGAACCAGTAGCGTTCCTGGGCAAAGGGGTAGCCCGGCAGGCTGATGCGCCGCGGCCGGTACTCCCGGTTGCCCGTGGCCTGCGGCAACAGGCGCCAGTCCAGTGCCGCGCCCTGGGCCCAGAAGCGCAGCACTTCGTCGAAACGCTGCTGGGCGAGCCAGGCGTTCACCAGCAGTTGGACATCCGCTTCGGCCAGTTGCCCCGGCAACGCCTCGCCGCCCGACGGCCGTTCGCCGACGAACACCTGCTGCTCGCGCAAGCGCACCAGCGCCGGGGCATCGAGCGCCTCGGCCGCGAGAAACAGTTGCAGTTTTTCCGCCAGCTGCGCCAGGGAGTCCACCAACAGCCCCAGGCGATGCCGATGGACCTCGCGGCCGGTCTGCAAGGTGAACGCCATGTCCGCCAAGCGGCGACGGGCGTCCGCGGCCGGCACCTGGTCCAGCAAGGACGCGACCCGGGCGCTCAGGGCCCGGGCCAGGCGCTGCAGCTGCGGCTGGCTGGCGGCGGACAGCGGGATCAGGAAGACCTGGGCCGAGACGTCGCGCGGGTCCTCGGCCCGCGGGTACTCCTGCAACACCACATGGGCATTGGAGCCGCCGGCGCCGAACGACGACAGGCCGGCCAGGCGCGGTAGGGCCTGGCCCTCGCGCTGCAGCGCCGGCCAGTCGCCCAGTCGCTGCTGCACCACGAAGGGCGAGGCGGCGAAGTCGATCCGCGGGTTGAGGGTCGTGCTATGCAGCGAAGGGACCAGTTGCCGGTGCTGCATCTGCAACAGCACCTTGGTGATCCCCGCGATGCCCGCGGCGCTTTCGCAATGCCCGATGTTGGACTTGACCGAGCCGATCCCGCAGAACTGCCGGTCGTCGGTGTGGGGCCGGAACGCCGCGCTGAGGGCGGCGATCTCGATCGGGTCGCCCAGGGCCGTCCCCGTGCCGTGGGCTTCCAGGTAGCCGATGTGCCGCGGGTCGATGCCGGCCCGCCCGTAGGTGCGGGCGATGACCTCGGCCTGGGCCTTGACCCCGGGCACCGCGTAACCGGCGGACTTGCCGCCGTGGTTGATCTCGCAGGCCTTGATCAGCCCGTAGATATGGTCGCCGTCGGCCTCGGCCCGGGCGCGGGGCTTGAGCAGCATGGCGCCGACGCCCTCGCCCGGCACATAGCCGTCGCCGCCTTCGCCGAAGGCCTGGCAACGGCCTTCGCTGGACACGAAGCGGCCCTGGCCCAGCATCAGGTATTTGTTGGGGTGCAGCGACAGGTTCACGCCGCCCACCAGGGCGCTGCTGCAATCGCCCCGCTCCAGGGCGCGGCACGCCAGGTACAGGGCGGTCAGCGACGACGAGCACATGGTGTCCACGGCCATGCTCGGCCCGGTGAAGTTGCACACGTAGGACACCCGGTTGGCGATGCTCGAGGCGCTGCCGCCCAGGGCCATGGGGTTGCCCAGCACCGTCTGCTGCGCACCGTACAGCTGATACTCCTGATACATCACGCCAACGTAGACCCCCACCTCCCGGGGCAGGCCCTGGCGGCTGTAGCCGGCATCTTCCAGGGCATGCACCGCGCACTGCAGGAACAAGCGCTCCTGAGGGTCCATGAACCCCGCCTCCCGCGGGGTGATGGCGAAGTAGAAGGGATCGAACTGGTCGATATGGTCGAGAAACCCGCCCCAGCGCCCATAGGTCTTGCCCGGGCGATCCTTGTCCGCATCGAAGTACGGCTCGTGGTCCCAGCGCTCGGCGGGAATGGCGCTGATGCTGTCGACGCCCTGGCTCAGATTGCGCCAGAACTGCTCCAGGTCGGCGGCCCCCGGATAACGCCCGGCCAGGCCGATAATGGCGATATCGTCCTGGGCCGACGCCGGCGCCGCCTCGGCGGCCGGGCGGGAGAAGTCGGCATTGCTCAAGCGGGCCGGGTCGCTCACCTGCCTGACCGACGCGTTGACGACGCTGGCCAGGTGCTCGCCTTCGAGCGACAGCACATCGACGTCGAACGCGATATAGCCGGCCTTGGCCGTGCGCAGGCGATTGACCAGGTACACCGTGGACGGCAAGGGCCTGGCCTGGACGATGCGCTCGATCAGCAGCGGCACATACATGCTCGACTGGGGCTGGCCGAAGTCCGGGTCGTGGAAGAAAAAGCAGCCGTTGAGCAGCAGCGGGTCGAAGCCGTAATGCGTACGTCCGCCCTTGGCCTGGGGCGCGCCCAGGTCGAGCTTGCTCACCAGCAGGGTGACGCCGTCGGTGTAGGCCTCCTGGATGTTCTGCAACAGCGGCCCCACGGTGAATTGCGGGATGCGCCGGTAGGACTGCTCGATCGCCTCGGCGGACAGCCGCGTCAGCCCCGACAGCAGGCCGGCCAGCGACTGATGGCGGGCGTCGAAGCGCTCCTTGAGCCGCAGTTGCCCCACACAACACGGTTCGATGCCGGCCCCGGGCTCGCGCTGGAAGCCGACGCTGAACGCCTCGCGCTGCGGGTCCAGGCTGACCGTCAGCTCCACCGACTGCCCGGCCTGCAAGGTGATCGGCCCCCCCAGCAGGCGGATATGCCCCAGGCTCAGCGGAAAGCTGTCGGCCCCCCACTGCTCCAGGCAGGCTTCGATGGCCAGGCACGGGTGGGTCACGCCCATCAGGGCCGGCGTGCCCAGTACCAGGTGGTCCTGCAGATAGGCTTCCTCGGCGACGAAGCGCTGGGTCCAGGCCGCGCCGGTCGGGGTCGCCGGGGTCGCCGGGGCCGGCACGGGCTGCGCCGCTGTGCCTGACACCGCGCCATAGTGCTGCTGGAAGAACGCCCCCAGCTCGCCCAGGGTGGTGTGCTCGAACAGCAGGGTCGGCGACAGCTCGAGCCCCAGGGCCTGGCTGGCGTTGGCCACCAGGTCCAGCAGGTCCGCCGAATCCAGCCCCAGCTCGTAATAGCCTTTGTCCGTCGCCACCTGGGACGCGCCGATGCCCAGCTTGTCGGCAATCCGCCGGCGCAGCCCCTGGATGACCGGATGCTCGCCGCCGGCCGGCGCCGCTTCCCGCGGCGCAGTGGTAGACATTGCGGCGGGCGCCGCTGGTACGGCCGGCGCTTGATGCAGGCCTTGCTCGGCACGCACCCGCTTGGCGGTGAAGCGTTCGATCTGCGCGACTTTCTCGCCGCTGTCGGCAAAGAACTCCAGGGTGAAGACCACCAGTTCCCGCTGCACGCTGACCGAGTCGGCCTTGATCCGCACCCGGCAGTGCCCGGTGATCGGCGCTACCGCGCTGAAGCCCTGGAACAGCAGCGGCAGGTACAGGCTTTCGGGCGGCCCCGAACGCTCGCTACTGCCCAGCTCCAGGGCCTGGGAACTGATGGCCGCGCCGTCGAGGAGCGCCGGGTGAAACAGAAACCGCCCGGCATCGGGCAGCGCCTGCGGCCCCAGGCCCAGGTCGGCCAGCAAGCCGTCGGGGCCGGTACCGATGCGCCCGCGCACCTGCAGGTAATCGCCATGCACCAGTTGGTGGTCGCGGCACTGGCCGTAGAGGGCCTCTGGGGTCACCTCCCGAGTCGCGCCAGCGGCCCCGGGGGCCAGCCGTTCGCCGGGGGCGAACAGCGTCGGGCCGGTGTGTTCGAGTTCCGCCGTGGCATAGGGCCGGGCCGGCTCTTCGGTATCCAGGGCTTGGGCATTCAGGTCTTCCACCGCCAGGCTGTAATGCCCCGGCCCATCGCAAAACAGCGCCACCCGTACCGCCAGGCTGGCGTCGGCCCCTTCGAGGGCCAGGGGACGGTGGATGCGCAGGGTCTGCAAGCGGTGTTCGGCAAACCCCAGGCCATGCTTCCGGCAGACCTGGTAGATCAGGTCGATATAGGCCAGCCCGGGAAAGACCGGACGCCCCTGCACCCAATGGGCGCCGATCACAGGGTTGGCGCAAGACAGCGAAATCTTGCTCTCGGCCAATAGAGTGCGCATCAGAGTTGCTCCCAGATCATGGCGGTGGCGGACGCATTGGCGCGGGCCACCGGTAACGGTTCCATCGTCCCCGCCAGCGGCCCGTGCCCCTGGCGCTGGCGCTGCAGGATCGGCGCCGCCAGGGGCTGGCGCCGTGCGGGTACGGTGGGGGTTTCGGGGCTCTGCAAGATGGCGTGGACGTTGTTGCCGCCATCGGCAAAGCAATTGAGGGCGATCCGCAGCGGCCGGCCCTCGGGCAAGGCCACCGCGTTGCGCGGCAAGTAAAAGGCCGAGCGCTCGAGGTCGAAGTGGCGCAAGGGTTGCTGCCCCGAGAGGAACGGCACCAGGCTGTGATGCCGGATCATCAGCACCGCCTTGATGAAACTGGCGATGCCTTCGGCGCACAGCGGATGGCCGATGTTCGGCTTGATCGACCCCAGCCCGCAGAGGCTGTCGGCCGCACGCCCGGTGCCTGCGCCATGGCCATACACCGCATCGATGGCCTTGAGCTCCAGCAGGTCGGTGACCTGGGAGCCGGAACCGTTGACCTCGATGTAGTCGATCTGCCCGGCGGCCAGGCCCGACTGGCCCAGGGCCTTGGCCATCACCGCCTTCTGCCGCTGCACGTTGGGCGTGGCCGGGCCGGCGGTACGGCCGTCGTTGTTGCTGGCCAGGGCGCTGAGACGGGCATACACGGTGTCGCCGTCCCGCCGGGCCTGGGCGGCGGTCTTGAGCAGCACCAGGCCGACGCCTTCGGACAGCACGATGCCATTGGCCCGCTCGTCGAACAGGTGGAACTGCCCGTCGCCGCTGAGCAGCCCGCGCTGCTGGAACAAGGCATGGGTGCGCTCGCCGTCCAGCAGGCTGACCCCGCCCACCACCGCGGCGTCGATCTCGCCGCTGCGCAGGGCCTGGACGGCCATGCCCATGCCCACCAGCGCCGAGGAACAGGCGGTATCGATCACCATGCTCGGGCCGCTGAAGTCGAAGAAGTGCGACAGATTGGCCGCCAGGTAGTTCTGCCCCGCCACCACGATCGGATTGCGCGCCTGGCGCAGGGCCTCGGGGTCCAGGCTGCTGCGGGCGCGGCCGCCCAGGTAGACGCCGATGGCGCTGCCGCGGGTTTCCTCGACCCGATAGCCCGCGTGGGCCCACAGGTTCAGGCACTCCTCCAGCACCATCAGGGCCTGGGGGTCCATGGCGTGGAAGTCCTGCTCGGGGATGTGGAAGGTCTCGCGGTCGAACCGATCGCGGTTGTCCAGCACGCCGCTCTGCGAGGACAGCGGCGACAAGGCGCTGCGTCCCTCCTTGAGCAGGCGCCAGTAGTCATCGAGGCTCTGCGCCCCGGGAAAACGCGCCGACAGGCCGACCACGACAATGTCCTCCGCCACGGCGCCGCGCGCGACCGGCGTCGCTTCGGCGATCGGCTCCGGCACTGGCATCGGCGCTACCGGTGCTACAGCTACAGGTGCCACAGCTACAGGTGCTACGGGCGTGGCCTGGGTTGCCGGCGCAGCGGCGGCAAACGCCTGGGCCAGGGCCGGCCCCTGATGGGCCAGCAGCCACTGGCTCAGGTCGGCGAGGTTCGGGTGTTCGAGAATCAGGGACGGCGCCAGGTCGGCCTGCAGCCGCCGATTGATGGTGCGCAGGATCTGCGCCATCAGGATCGAATCCAGGCCGTAGTTGGCGAAATCCTGGCGCGGGTCGAAATCCTCCGGGGCGATGCGCAGTTCGCCGCGGAACAGTTCGCCCAACCAGTGCTGCACCTGATCCGCCAGGGCGGCGTCCGGGACGGCGGCTGCCGCCAGCACGGGCGCCGCGCTGCTCTGCGGCGGGGTCTGTGGCAGGGGCTGCGGCGCCTGGGGCGGCGTGGCCCGCAGCCACAGTTCGGGGTTGAAGCAGGCCGGCAACAGCACCCCGGAGCGTGCGCTGGCCAGCGCCCGGTCCAGCAGCGCCAGGCCGTCCCGGTCGCTCAGCCCCAGCAGGCCGGTGCCGCGATACAGTTCGGTGTCCATGGCCCCCATGCCGGTGTCGGTCCAGCTCGGCCATTGCAGGCTGAGCACCTTGTCGGCCTGGTGCTGTGCGGCAAAGGCGTCCATGTAGGCATTGGCCATGGCGTAGTCGATCTGCCCCGCCGCCAGCTCGGGCAATTGCGCGCTGACCGAGGAGTAGAGGACAAACAGCGACAGCGGCGCGCCCTGCAGCGCCCGATAGAGGTTGTCCAGGCCACGGGTCTTGGGCGCCAGGACATTGCGTACGTCGGCCAGCTGTTTGCGAATCAGCGCCGGGTTGTCGTAGTCCCCCAGGCCCGCGCAGTGAATCACCCCGCCCACGGGGCCCAGCTCGCGGCCGATCTGCGTCACGGCCTGCTGCATCGCCCGGGCATCGTTCATGTCCACCGCCAGGGTCAGCAGCTCCACGCCCTGGCGCTGCAGGGCCGACAGCGCCTTGAGTTTCTCCTGCAGCGGGTTGGCCGGGCCATCCAGCAGCGCCGGCCATTGGGCCGGCGGCGGCAAGGCTTCGCGCCCGCTGAGCACCAGCTTGCGCACGCCGTAGCGGCTGACGAAGTGCTGGGCGCACAACAGCCCCAGGCCCCGGGTGCCACCGGTGATCCACAGCGCTTGCCCGCCGGGCAGGCTGAAGGCCGGCCCGGCGGCGCCCGGGGTTACCGCCCGCAGCGCGGGCAGATAGGCCTGCCCGGCGCGATAGCAGACCTGCCGTTCGTGGGGCGTGCGATACAGCTGCTCGACGATCTGCGCCACTAGCAGCGGGTCGTCGGCCGCCAGGTCGGTGTCCATGTGGCCGCTGCGCAAGCGCTGGTACTCGGCGCCCAGGCAGCGGTACAGGCAGGCCGGGACCGCCGCCTGGGCCGCGGGCGCCAGGGACGCCGGACGCTGGAAGGCCTCCAGGTAACGGCTGACGTACAGCAGGCGGATATCCCGCAGGCGCGTCTGCTCCACCAGCCGTTGCAGGCCTTCGAGCCAGCCGTCCACCTCGCTGGCGCAACGTTCGACGAAGGCCGGGTCGTAGCCGGTGATGTCCAGCACCCCATGCAGCACATGCCCATTGGGTTTGCACAGCAGTTCCGCGCGCTGGGCCAGCTCATCGATCGGCACGATCCGCGTGGCCTCCAGGCTCGCCGCCAGGCGCTGCGCCAACGCCTGGGTGGCGGCGGTGCAAACGATCAGCACGAAACCCGGTTCGCGCTGCGCCGCGGCAGCGCTCGGCGCTGCCGGGCGCAGCGTCCAGTGCTGTTCGAACAGCCCGCTGTGGGCCGCAGGCAAGCCTTTCTCTGGCGCTGCCGGGCGCTCGCCGCCGGTGCCAAGCCCGGCCAGCCAGTAGCGCTCGGTCTTGAACGGATAGGCTGGCAACGGCAGGCGCCGGGGCGGCCGCGCCCCGTACAGCCGCGCCCAGGACGGCGCCACGCCCAGCACCCAGACCCGGGCCAGCGCCGGCAGGTTGGCCTTGTCCAGCCAGGTCTGCAGCAGTTGCCGAGCGTCCTCGTCCCGGTACAGGTCCTGGGTGTCCTTGCCCTGGCTGGCCGACCCGCGCTGCCAGTGCGGGTCGACCTCGGCGGCGGCCAGGCTGCGCAGGCGCTGTTTGAGTTCGTCGAGGGAGGCGACCACGGCGGCGGCGCGATGCTCCATGGCTTCGCGTCCCACTTGCAGGGTGTAGGCCAGGCTGGGCAGCGCATCGTCGCCCAGCTGCAGACGCTCGATGGCCGCCAGCAGGTTGCCGGCCATCAACGGCAACCGGGAAGCGTCGCGGGCCGACAGCAGAATCAGGCAGGCGGCCGCAGGCCGGGCCTGGACCGGGGCCGCCGGATAGTCCTCGATGATGGCGTGGGCATTGACGCCGCCGGCGCCGAAGCTGCTGATCCCGGCGATGCGCCGGCCCTGCCCCGCCTTGAGCGGCCAGGGCGTCAGTTGCTGGTTGACCTGGAACGGGGTCAGGGAAAAATCGATGTTGGGGTTCAGCGTCCGGGAATGCAGCGACGGCACTATGACCTGGTGCCGCATCTGCAGCAGCACCTTGATCAGCCCCGCGACCCCGGCCGCGCCTTCGCAGTGGCCGATGTTGGACTTGACCGAGCCGATCAGGCAGGGCGTCTCGCGCGGCTGCTCGGGGTCGTGGCCGAACGCCCTGGTCAGGCCGCTGATCTCGATGGGGTCGCCCAGACGGGTGCCGGTGCCATGGGCCTCGATGTAGCTGATCTCGTCCGGGGCCACCGCCGCCCGGCGCAGGGCCTGGCGGATCACCTGGGTCTGCGCCGAGGGGTTGGGCACGGTGTAGCCGCTGGCACGGCCGCCGTGGTTGACCGCGGTGCCGCGAATCACCCCGTAGATGAAATCCCCGTCGCGCTCGGCGTCCTCCAGGCGCTTGAGCAGCAGCACGCCCACGCCTTCGCCGGGAATGTAGCCGTCGCCGCCTTCGCCGAAACTCTCGCAATGGCCCTTGGAGGAAATGAACTGGCCCTGGGACAGCATCAGGTACTTGCTGGGGTGCAGGCTCAGGTTCACCCCGCCGGCGAAGGCCGCGTCGACCGCCCCCGAACGCAGGGCCTGGCAGGCCAGATCGAGGGCCACCAGGGAACTTGAACACATGGTGTCGATGGCCATGGCCGGGCCGTTGAAGTTGCCGACATAGGCCATGCGCGTGGCCACCGACGAGGTGCCGCCGCCCAGGCCCATGGGCGCCACGGATTGTGCGGCGAACAAGGGGTACTCCTGGCCCATGACGCCGGCGTAGATCCCGACATTGGCCGCGCCCTCCCCCGCGCCGCCGCGCTGCAAGGCTTCGCGGGTGTAGCCGGCGTCCTCCATGGCCATCCAGGCGTGCTGCAGGAACAGGCGCTCCAGGGGGTCCATCACTTCGGCTTCCCGGGGCGAAATCTGGAAGAACAGCGGATCGAAGGTGGTGGCATCGTCGATAAAACCGCCCCACTTGCTGGAGATGGTCCCCGGCTCGCCGCTGTCGCTGTAGTAGTCGCGCCAGTCCCAGCGGCTGGCCGGGATCTCGCTGATGCAGTCCTTGCCCGCTTGCAGGTTGTGCCAGAAGCCGTCGAGGTCGTAGGCCTGGGGGAAGCGCCCAGCCATGCCGATCACGGCCACCCGCTGACCGGACCCGGCCGGGGCTTGGGTTGGTGCCGGCAGGCTCGGTTCCAGGCGGCGCAACGAGGCATTGACCAGCGACGCCAGCGCCCGCCCCTCGGGGTCGACGATCTGCGAGTCGAAGGCGATGAAACCGTCCTTGACCCGCTTGGGCCCGGTCACCACGAAGGCCTTGCGGCCCGCCTTGCGCCACAGCGTCAGGCGCTCGATCAGCAGCGGCACGAAGGTGGCGGACGGGCTCGACGGCGATTGCTCCGGGGGTTGGAACAGGTAGCAGCTGTTGAGCAGCAGCGGGTCCAGGGCCAGGCCGTCGACAAAGGCGCGCCGGGTGTCGGGCAGCTCGACCTCGCAGATCAGGCTGCCGTCGGCGCCCTCGTAGGCGGCGACCAGGGTCTTGAGCATCGGTCCCAGGGCAAAGGCCGGCACCGCGCGGTACCAGCTGTCGATCTGCTCCTGGCTGCACGGCCGGGCGGCGCCGATCAGCGCCTTGAGATCGAGCGCGGCCGGCTCGGCGTGTTGCGGCGCTTGCAGGCGACCTTCGCAGCACAGGCTCGCGCCCGCCCCGGCCACGCGTTGATGCGCACTGAAGCCGGCGCTGCCGTCGGCTTCCAGGCGCACCTGTACCTCGGCGGTCTGCCCCGGCCGCAGCTTCAGCGGGCCGCCATGGAAGCGGATGTCCTGCAGGCTCAGCGGCAAGCCGGCGGCGCCGGCCAATGCGCTCTGCAGCACCAGGCTCGGGTAGGTGATGCCCATCAGGGCCGGCTGGCCGTCCACCCGGTGATCCTGCAGGTAGGCCTCGTCGGCGGCGAAACGGTACGCGGCCGCTGCTGCCGGTTGCCCCACGGCCGCTGGCGCTTGCAGAACAGCCGCTGGCGGCGCGACCTGGGGCGCCAACTGGCGGATATGGTTCAGCAGCTCCTCGACGGTGTTGTGCTCGAACAGCAAGGTCGGGTTCAGGCGCCGGGCCAGCAGTTGCTCGATGTCCTTGAGGATGGTCAGCATCTGCGCCGAACTGAGGCCCATGTCGAAAAAGCCGCGCTGCGGATCGACCTGATCGGCGCGGGTGTGCAGGTGCCGGGCGAACACCGCCAGGATATCCGGCGCCACGTCATGGCTCGCCCCCCCGGTAGCCGGCGCGCTCTGCGGTACCTGGGAAGCCTGGGGCGCAGCCGCGCCCAGGGTTGCCCTGACGCGCTTGCCGGTCAGCTCGCCGAGGCTGGCGACCCAGCGGCCCGTCAGGTCGTAGAAGTCGATGTCCAGCTTGCGGATGTCGTTGGCCGTGACGATCCGGGCCAGCTCGACGCGGGCCACGCAGGCCTCCTGCAACAGCGCCCGGGCCTGGAACGCGCCGTAGTGCAACGGCAGGTACAGGCCGTCGTCGCCGGCGGGCAGCTGGTCTTCGAGCACCGCGGAGGCCACGGCCGCGCCGTCGATCAGGGTCGGATGGAACAACGCATCGGGCATCAGCTCTCGCCATTGCGGCGCCACGCCCAGCTCGATCAGGCAGCCCCAGGCAAAACGATGGACGCAGCCTTCGGCCAGCAGCAGCCCGTCGTGCACCAGATCCCGCTCCCGCGCCCGGGCATACAGCGCCTGCAGTGGGACCTGGCTGTCGGCTTCGGCCCTGAGGGCGGCCAGGTCCAGGTCGGGCTTGGCCCCCGCTCCTTCGAGCGTCGGCTGCAAGCGCGCGGAGCAGTACTTCACACTCGCCCCCACGACCGCCTCGCCTTGCAGCGCCACGCCGTCGACGTGCACGACCCAGGCGTCGCCCTCGCGCTGCATCCCCAGGGTCAGGCGCAACGCCGAACCGGCCTGGACGATCAGCGGCTGGTAAATCACCAGGTCGCGCACCTGGGTGCGCAGGCAATCGAGCCCCAGGCCGTCGCGGGCGACCCGCAGCAGCAGGTCGATATACGCCAGGCCCGGCAAGACCGCCTGGCCCTGGACGCGATGCCGGGCCACCAGCGGATGGTCGGCGCCGATCGTCAGATCAAAGTACTTGTTCATGAATCACACCCCAGCTTGACGGGATAGAAGAAGGCGCGACGGCCGCTGCCACGGTTGCAGGTTCGACCTGGGCAACGGGGGCCGGCGCGGGGTCGCGATGGCGGGGAAAGGCGCGGCGCTCGAACGCTGGCGCCGGCAATGGCTGGCGCACGGGCACGTAGCCGGGAGCGGCGACGAACTCTTCGAGGATCACGTGGCAATTGGTGCCGCCGTCCGGGAAGCAGCTCTGGGCGGCGACCCGGGGGCGGCCGTCGGCGGCTTTCCAGTCCAGCGTGCGCCGGTTGAAATGCACCCGCGAGGCGGCGAAATCGAAGTGCTCGAAAGGCCCCAGGCCGCAGGCGCTGGGCACGATCTGCCGATGGTGCAGGCTCAAGGCGCAGCGCACGAAACCGGCCAGCCCCGAGGTCAGCAGCAGATGGCCGACGCTGGGTTTGACCGAGCCCAGGCAGCAGGCGTCCAGGGCGCTGTCGTCGAGTTGGTAGACCTGGGCCAGCGCCTTGATCTCCACCGCGTCGACCACCGCCGAACCGCCGCCGTTGACCTCGATATAGCCGACGTCCCGCGGGGTCTTGCCGGCCTGGCGCAGGGCTTGGCGCATCACCTCCTGCTGCGCCTTGAGGCTGGGCGAACCCGGCCCCAGGGTGCGGCCGTCGTTGTTCACCGCCAGGCCCTTGACCACGCAGTAGATGCGGTCGCCGTCGGCCTGCGCGGCGTCCAGGGTCTTGCAGACCAGGGCCACCACCCCCTCGCCCAGCACATCGCCGGCGGCACGGTCGTCGAAGATATTGAAGGCGCCGTCGGGGCTGAGGATATTGCGCGCCGAGAACAGGTCATGGGCGTCGGACGAGGTCAACAGGCTGGTGGCGCCCACCAGGGCCATGTCGATGCTGCCGTTGCGCAGGGCATCGAACGCCAGGGACATGGCAGTCAGGCCCGAGGAACAGGCGGTGTCCACCACCAGGCTGGGGCCGGTCAGGTTGAGGAAACGCGACAGGTTGCTCGCCAGGTAGTTCTGCCCCACGCCGAGGATCGGGTTGCTGGCCTCGGCCAGCGACCGGGCGTCGGCGGTGACCCGCAGGCGGCCGCCGATATAGACGCCCACCGGCCGGCCCGACAGCTCGCGCTGGGAATAGCCGGCATCGAACAGGGCCGTGACGCCTTGTTCCAGCATCAGCCGGGCCTGGGGGTCCATCACCGCCGCGTCCTTGGGATTGAGGCCGAAGAACGCCGGGTCGAACTGGTCGATAGCCTCCAGCCAGCCGCCGTAGGCCTGGCCATGCCCCCCCGGCCAGCGGTGCTCGCGCATCGGCCCGATGGCCGACTCGCCGCGGCCTTGCTGGGCCCAGAACGCCTGGGCATCCTCGGCCCCGGGCAGGCGCACGGCCAGGCCGACGATGGCGATATCCGCCGGCCGGGAGGCCTCGACCGGGGCTGGAACTGGGGCCGGGGCCGGGGCTGGAGCTGGAGCTGGAGCTGGAGCTGGAGCTGGAGCTGGTTCAGGCTGCGCCAGCGGTACAGGTTCAGGGCTTTGCTCCAGCAGGCCAAGATGCCGCTGCAGGGCCTCGGGGTAAGTGCCTGCCAGGTGCTCGCACAGGCTGCCCAGGGTGGTGAACTCGAACATCAGCGACGGGTCCAGGCGGTTGCCCACCCAGGCGCCGAGGCGTTCCATGAGTTGCAGGACCATGATCGACTCGATGCCGTAGTCGACGAACGCCATGTCCCGATCCGCCAGTTGCTCGGCGGAGAACTTCAGTTCCTCCATCAGCAGCTGGCGCATGGCCGCTTCCAGGGCGGCCAGCAACGGCGCCGGGGCAGACGGCGCCGCGGCAACCGGCGCCGGGGCAGGCTGGGCCGCGACGGGACGCCGGGCCAGCCCGGCCGGGCTGAAGCGCTCCAGGTCCACATGGCAAGGCAGGCACAGCCCCGGGTTGTCCGGCGACAGGGCCAGGGCCAGCACCTGGTCCAGCAGGCCCAGGCCGACCGCGGTACCCAGGGGCTTGAGCCCCAGCTGCGCGGCCAGCGGCCCGCTGTTGCCCACGGCCATGCCGACTTCGGCCCAGGCCGGCCATTGCACCGAGCACACCCCGGGCCGGGCGTTGGCCAGGGCGAACTGATCCATATAGGCATTGGCCATGGCGTAGTCGCCCTGCCCCGACGCCAGGGCCGGCACGCTGGCCGACACCGAGGAAAACATCAGGAAAAAGCGCAGCCGCTGGCTGTCCAGGCGCTGGTACAAGGCCGCCAGACCGGCGATTTTCGGCGCGCACACGGCCGCCATTTCGTCCAGGGTCTTCTTGATGAGGGCCGGTGCGGCACTCACCGATCCGGCGCAGTGGAAGACCCCGGTCACCGGACCCAGCTGCTGTTCCAGCCCATCGACGGCCTGGCCGATGGCCGCTGGCGCCTGCAGGTCGCAGGCCTGATAGGCAACCCGTACCCCCTGCTCCCGCCAGCCTTGCAGGCGGCGGACCCTGGCCAGTACCCGGTCGTCCAGACCGCTTTCCGCGGCCAGCAGCCGCGGCCACTGCCCGGCGTCGGGCAAGGGTTCGCGACCGATGATCGCGATGGCCCGCGCCCCCGCCTGGATCAGATGGTCCACCAGGGCCGCGCCGATCCCGCCGGTGCCGCCGGTCACCAGCAGCACATCGTCGGCCTGCCAGGCCGGCACCGCGGCGGCGCGGGTTGCCAGCGGCTCGAAGGCCGCGACAAAACGCTCGCCCTGGCGGTAGCAGCAGTCCGCCTGCAGTCCGGCCTCGAACTCAGCCTCGATCTGGGTAATCAGCGCGGGCTGTTGCGACAGGTTCAGGTCGCTGTCCAGGACCCCGGCCCGCACGCTGCGGTACTCGGCATCGAGCATGCGGTACAGACCGACAGTGCGCGCGCCCTGCAGCGTCGGTTGCCGCTTCCAGGGGTGCAGGCCGTGGGTCACCAGCAACAGCCGCGGTCCGTGCTGGCGCTGCTCGGCGAGGAAGGCCTGGAGCAGCACCAGCTTGCCGCGTTCGAGGGCGGTGCTGGCTTCATAGCCACTATCGAGGGCCGTCAGGTCGATCAGCCCGGCCAGTGGGCCCGGGCAGCGGCGATAGGCCGCCAGGGTGCGGTCCGGGTCATGGAAATCCACCCCCTGCTCGCCCTGGTGCACCAGGTAGTGCTTGTCCACACCGCTCTCCGCGAACAGGCCCCGGGCCAGGGCCAGGGTCGATTCCGTACACAGGATCAACAGCCCACCCTCGGCCGCGGGCAAGTCCGCGCTCACCAGGGGCGCGGCCTGCCAGCGGCGGACCAGGATCGGCTGGTCCGCCGCCGCGGCGGGTAGCGGCGCGAGCGCATCCCGGCCCAGGGGTGCCCAGTAGCGTTCCTTGGCAAAGGGGTACAGCGGCAGGCCGATGCGCCGGGCCGCGGTGCCCGGCTGCAGTGCGACCCAGTCCAGGGTGGCGCCTTCGACCCAGGCGCGCAGGTGCGCCTCCAGGGCCGCTCCGGCCACAACAGCGGCAGGCGCCGTACCCGCCTTGGCCCGATAGAACACCCCGGCCCCGGTCGGTTCGCGCCACAGGCCGGCGCCGCTCGCGGCCTCCAGTTGCGCCCAGTTCAGGCTCAGGCTCTGCAAGCGCGTTGCGAGCCCCTCCAGCGAGTCGGCCATGAACACCAGCCGCTCGCGCATGGCTTCGCGCCCCACCTGCAAGGTATGGGCAATGTCGGCCAGGGTCCGTGGACGGCCGTCGGCCAGGGCCTGGCGCAGTTGTTCCACCTTGTCCCGCAGTTGCCCCGCCGTGCGGGCCGACAGCGGGATCGCCCAGGCACTGCCGGCGTGGCTGGCAGGCACGGGGGCGGATTCGCCCTCCGTAGGCTCGCGCAGGATCAGGTGCGCGTTGGAGCCGCCGGCGCCGAACGAGGACACCGCCGCCACCCGCGCTTCACCTTCGGCCACTTCCCAGTCCGCCAGCACCTGCTGGACCCGGAACGGCGTGCCGGCAAAATCGATATTGCCGTTGAGCACCGCCGAATGCAGCGAAGGCACCAGTTGCCGGTGCTGGAATTGCAGCAGGATCTTGGTCAGCCCGGCGATGCCGGCCGCGCTTTCGGCGTGACCGATATTGGACTTGACCGAGCCGATGGCGCACAGCCGGTCTTCCTGCCAGCCGGTCCCCAGCGCCTTGCTCAGCCCGGCGATCTCGATGGGATCGCCCAGGGCCGTGCCGGTGCCATGGGCCTCGATGTAGCCGATGGCGCGCGGGTCCACCCCGCCCTGTTGCAGGGCGGCCTTGATCAGCGCCGCCTGGGCATTGGGGTTGGGCACCGAATAGCCGTTGGTCTTGCCGCCGTGGTTGATGGCCGAGGCCTGGATCACCCCATAAATGCGGTCGCCCTGGGCCACCGCATCCGCCAGCGGCCGGAGCAACACCGCGCCGACGCCTTCGCCGGGCACATAGCCGCTGCCGCCCTCGCCGAAACTGCGGCAACGGCCGTCGTCGGAGAGGAAGCGGCCCTGGCCCAGCACCAGGTATTTGTTCGGGTGCACGGTGACGTTCACCCCGCCGGCGATCGCCAGCGCGCATTCGCCGGCCAGCAGGCTCTGGCAGGCCATGTGGATCGCGGTCAGCGAGGAGGAACACATGGTGTCCAGGGTCACGCTGGGGCCATGGAAGTTGCAGAAGTACGACACGCGGTTGGCGATCGAGGCGACATTGCCGGGAATCGCCAGCGGATGGCCCAGGGCCGTCTCTTCGGGGCCGTAGAGCTGGTACTCGTTGTACATCGCGCCGACGAACACCCCGACGGCGGCGCTGTCCAGGCTATGGGCGGCGCTGTGCTCGCGGCTGTAGCGGCGCGCCGTGGCGGCCAGGGACGCCCGGGTGTAGCCGGCATCCTCGAGCAGGTGGTAGGCGCATTGCAGGAACAGCCGCTCCTGGGGATCGAGGATTTCCGCCTCCCGGGCCGAGATGTTGAAAAACAGGGTGTCGAAGCAGTCCACATCGTCGATGAAACCGCCCCACTTGCCGTAGGTGGTGCCGGGGAGGTTTTTCTCCTCGGCGTAGAAGCGCGCGTGGTTCCAGCGCTGGGCCGGGATCGGCGTGATGCAGTCGCGCCCCTGGCGCAGGTTGTCCCAGTACTGCTGCAGATCCGCCGCCTGCGGGTACTGGCCGCTGAGGCCGACGATGGCGAACTGCATCGGGCCGGCGGCGGGTGCCGGAGTCGCCGGCACCTCAGGCTCCACGTTCACGGCGACGGGCGGAATGCCGGGCACGGCGACGGGCGCGGCCGGGTTCAGGCGCCGCGCCAACTCTTGCCCATGCTGTTCGAGGAAATAGCCGCAGAGTTTCTCCAGGGTCTGGAATTCGAAGAACAGGGTTTTCGACAAGGGCCCGAACACGGCTTCGAGGCGGGCGGTCAAGCGCCCGACCATGATCGAGTCGATGCCGTAGTCTTCCAGGGGCGCCCGGACATCGATCCGGTGCGCCGGCAGCGCGAACACATCGCAGAGCAACTGCTTGAAGTACTGCTGGACCTGCTCCGCAGTCACCGCCGCGCTCGGGGCCGGCGCGGCCCCAGGCAGCTCGACCGGCTCGACCGCCGCGCGAGGCGCCGGGCCCAGGCCAAACGGCACCAGCGCCCGGGCCGGATCGCCTTCGGCCACCAGCACCTGGGTCGCGCCTTCGGCCAGGGCGCTGCGCAACGCCGCCAGAGCCACCTTCGTGCTCAGGGGGCGAATGCCCGAGCGGCTCCACAGCCGTTCCTCGGTCCCGGCGTCCGGGCGCATGCGGCCTTCGGCCCACAGCGACCAGTCCACCGCCAGGGTATGGCCCTGGCGTTCGCCGCGGCGCACCTGCTGGTTGCGCACATAGGCAAAACCGTCGAGGAAGGCATTGGCCGTCGCGTAGTCGGCCTGGCCGACGTTACCGGTCACGCCGCTGGCCGAGGCGCAGAGCACGAACCAGTCCAGGCCCAGGTTGCGGGTGGCGTGGTCGAGGTTGGCGGTGCCCCGCACCTTGGGCTCCAGCACCGCGGCGAACTGCGCCTGGGTCTTGTTGACGATAAAGTCATCGGCGGCGATGCCGGCGTTATGGATCACCCCGTTCAGGGGGCCGTGGGCCTGTTGCACCGAGGCCAGCAAGGCTTCGACTTCCGCCAGCTGGCCGATGTCCGCCTGGCAGTACACGACCCGCGCCCCGCGCTGTTCGAGGTCGGCCAATTGCTGGCGTTCGGCCTCGCCCAGCAGCGAGCGCCCCACCAGGACGATGCGCGCGTCGCGGCTGTTTTCGATGACCTCCCGGGCGAAGATCCGCCCCAGCCCGCCCGCGCCGCCGGTAATCAGGTAGCAACCGCCGTCCTTCCACAGCGGCCGTTGCGCGGCCGGCGCCGCGCCGCGGCTCCAGACCGGCACCCGTAGTTCGCCGTCCTCGAGCCAGACCGCCGAGTGCTCGGCGCCGATCAGCCCCGGCTCGAACCCATCCAGGCTCGGCATGGCGATCAGTTGCCCGCGCAGCCTTGGGTTTTCCAGGCACGCGGTCTTCAGCAGGCCCTCGAGGCCGAGCATGACCGGCGCCGCCGGCCAGCCGAGCAACAGCACCTGGATAAACAGCGGCTGCTGGCCGGCGCCGGCCCCCAGGCAAGTCTTGAGGTGGGCGAACAAGGCCGCGGCCGCCGCCTGGTAATCCCGGGCCAGGGCCTGGTTGTCCTGGCCGCTGGAGCGCACCGCCAGCGCCTGCACCTGCGCCTGGGGCAACAGCTGGCCGAGGCGGCCGGACGCCGCCAGCGAATCGTCGGCCGCCAGCAACAGCACCTGATGCTGGCCGGGCACCGGCGGCGCACTAGTAGCGGCGGCCAGCGCTTGCCACTGGCGCAGCAGGCGGATCGGGGCCAGCGCCTCGCGCCCGCCCAGGGCGATCTCCCGCGCGGCCAGGCCGTGCAGGCTCACCCGCAGGCGGCCCTGATCGTCGTACAGCCGGGCGTCGAGCTTGCTCACCGCCCCCTGGGTATCGAGGCTCAGCAACGCCCACATCCTGGGCTCGAGCGCGCCGTGGATGTCGAGCCGCTCCAGGGCGAACGGCACTTTCGGCGGCAGGCTGCCGCTGCCGTCCGCGCCGAGGAAGAACCCCGCCACCCCTTGCAGCGCACCGTCAAGCAAGGCCGCATGCAAGGTCCAGCCGCTCGTGGACTGGCTGCCCGGCGCCTCGGGCAGCACCAGGCGCACCAGGCATTGCCCGGCCTCGCAGTGGACCGCCTCGATCGCCCGGCACGCCGGCCCGTAGGCCAGCCCTGCCGCCTGGAACGCGGCGTAGCAGTCGGCGCCCGACAGGACGTGTCGGCTGCGCGCCTTGAGCGCCTGGATATCCAGCACCTCGGGGGCCGCGAAGTCCCCGCCCGGGGCGCTGTCGAACAGCGACACCACGCCCTGGCCATGCAGGGTCGGCTCGGCCGCCGGCTGGTCCGCCGCGCGACTGGCAATGCTGTAGGCGAAGCTGCCGGCCTCGGCCAGCGGGGTCAGCCGGGTGTCCACCTGCCGCGCCTGGTCGGCGTGCCAGGTCAGCGGCGCCAGCCAACCGACCTTGGCCAGGCGCGCGCGGGTCCAGCCCGATTGCAGCGTGGCCGCGGCTTGCAGGGCCATTTCCAGGTAGGCCACCCCGGGCAGCACGTGATGCCCCTGCACCACATGGTCGGCCAGGAAGAATTCCTGCCCGGTGAACGCCGACACGAAGCATTCGCCGCCGGCCTGCGAGCCCTGGTACCTCACTAACGCCTGGGCCTGGGTCGCAGGCGCCGCCGGTGGCGTGCCGCGGCCGGGGCCCTGGGGGTCGACCCAATAGCGGCCGTGCTCGAAGGGATAGGTCGGCAGGGGCAGACGCACGGGGGCCTGGCGCGGGTAACGCAGATGCCAGGGCAGCGCGTACCCCTGGCAGTAGAAATCGGCCAGGCTGCGCAGGGTCTCCTCGTAGCCCTCGGCCGGGGCCTCGGTTACCACTGCCTCGGGCGCAAGGTCGTCCCCCAGTTGCCGCACCCACTGCTCGATGGTGCGCACGATGGAAGGCTGCGGCGCCTGGCGCTTGTCGCCTTTGCCCAGCAGCACCCGCTCCTGGAACACCTGTGCCGGGAAGGCGTCGTCGCTGGCCGCCCGGGCCCGGGCCTGGGGCAGGTAGTCGCTGGCCAGTTGGCGCAGCAGGCTCAGCGCCGCAGCCCGGTCCGGCACCACCAGGGCACAGCGGTATTCGAAGTGATGGCGACCGTCCAGCAGGGTGTGGCTGACCGCGGCCAGGTCCAGTGGCGGGTTGCCGGCCAGCGCCTCGATCAACTGCTCGACCCGGTCGCACAGCGACAGGATCGAACGCGCCGACAGCACCAGCAGGTACGCCGCCGCGGTCTTGAAGCGCTGCGGCGGACGCCGCTCGGCGCCCGCCAGGTCGCGCAGCACCACGTGGGCATTGGTGCCGCTCATGCCGAACGCACTCACCGCGCCATGCCGCGCGCCCTCGGCCCTGGCCGGCCACGGGCGCGGCGCGGTGTTGACGAACAAGGCGCTCGCCTGCCAGTCGACGAAGTCGTTGTGGGTCTGGAAATTCAGGCTTGGCGGGATGGTTTCATGACGCAGCGCCGACGCCAGGCACAAGGTGCTGACCAGGCCCGACGCGGCCAGGCTGTGGCCGAAGTTGGTCTTGGTCGACGTCAGCGCGCAATGGACGCCGTCCTGGGGCTGGCCGAAGACCTGCGCCAGGGCGTTGACCTCCACCGCATCGCCCAGGGCGGTGCCGGTACCGTGGGTGACCACGTAATCGATCTGCCGCGGCGCCAGGTCGCAGGCCGCGTAGGCCTCTGCCAGCAGGCGCGCCTGCGCCGCGCCATTGGGCGCGGTGATGCCGTTGGTCTTGCCGTCGTAGTTGATCTTGCTGGCAGCGATCACCGAGACGATCGGATCGCCGTCCGCCAGGGCCGCCGACAACGGCTTGACCACCAGGGCCACCACCGCCTCGCCGGGGACCATGCCGTTGGCGCGCTGGTCGAAGGTATGGCAGCGACCGTCCGGCGACAGCATGCCGGCCTGGTCCATGCGGCTGAACGATTGCCGGGTGAGCATCAGGTTGGCGCTGCTGACCAGGGCCATCTCGCACTCGCCCAGGCGCAGGCTCTGACAGGCCTGGTGCAAGGCCACCAACCCCGAGGAGCAGGCGGTGTTGAGGGTCATCACCGGGCCGTCGAGGTCGAGGAAATACGCCAGGTGCGAGGCGGCGATGGCGCTGTGGTTGGCAGTGATCGAACCGGCGCCGCCCAGCTGGAAGTACTCGCCCTCCTCCAGGCCGACAAACACCCCGACTCGGCGGCTGGCCAGCTGGCGCGGGCCGATGCCGGCATCTTCCAGGGCGCGCCAGGACTCTTCGAGCAGGAGCCGCTGGCGCGGGTCCATCTCTTCGGCCGCCCGCGGGGAAATGCCGAAGAACAGCGGGTCGAACTCGTCGACCCCGCGCAACGAACCGCAGCTGTAGCCCTCGGGGGCCTGGGCCGCGCTCACCGCGCTGCGCCCGTCCAGCAGCAACTGCCACATTTCGTCCACCGAATCGCACTGCGGGAAACGGCCGCTGGCGCCGATGATCGCGATGGGTTCGGCCAGCAGCGCGCC
This sequence comes from Pseudomonas sp. NPDC089530, assembly GCF_050280705.1. Taxonomy (NCBI): domain Bacteria; kingdom Pseudomonadati; phylum Pseudomonadota; class Gammaproteobacteria; order Pseudomonadales; family Pseudomonadaceae; genus Pseudomonas; species Pseudomonas sp. NPDC089530. The sequence continues at coordinate 63,823 of NZ_JBNNVU010000005.1, forward strand.
GCCGTTGCCCGGGGCCTGGGCAGGCGCCGGGACCGCGGCCTGTTGCGCGCTCGAGGGTTGCGCCGCCTGGGCCGGGGCCGCCGTGGCTGTGGCTGTGGCTGTGGCCGGCGCACGGTAATGCTCGGTCAACGCCGTTGCGTGCTGTTGCGCCAGGTGCCCGGCCAGCCGCGCCAGGGTCGGATGGGAGAAAAACAGCGCCGGGCTGACCGCGAAGCCGAACCGTTGCTGCATCGACCGGGCCAGGCGCGCCAGGTTGATCGAGTCGAAACCGAAGCTGCTCAGGGTGGCGTCGCCGACCAGTTCCGCGGCCGGAATCTGCGCCACGTCGCTGCACAGGCCTTGCAGCTCCGCCAACAGCTGGGCGGGTAGATCCAGCGACGCGGCGGCCGGCAGCGCTTCGACCGCAGGCGCCGCCGACGGCTGCGCCTGGCTATCGAGGTCGAACAACGACGCCAACCGGTCCCCATCGCCGTAGGCCACGGCCACCTGCTCCAGGCCGCTGCGCAGGATCGCTTCGAAGGCCGGCAGGCCCTGTTGCGCGGTGAGCAGGGCCTGGCCGCTGCGTTGCAGGTACGACGCCAGGTCGCGGCCCGCTGCGGAGTCGGCGGCGGCCCGCACCGGGCCCATGCCGCCCTCTTGCCACAGCGGCCAGTTGATGGCGACGGTCTGCCCGTGGCGCTCGCCGCGGGCGACCTGGCGGTTGCGATAGCTGGCGTGGGCCATCAGGAAGCGATTGCCCATGGCGTAGCTGGCCGCGCCCATGTCGCCGAGCAAGGCGGCGGTCGAGGAGAAATAACAGGCATGGACCAGCGGGTCGCCGGCGGTCAGGGCATCGAGCAATTCGGTGCCCGCCACCTTGGGCGCCAGCACCGTCTGGAACCCCTGCGCCGGAGCCTGCAACAGCCCCGGCCCCTCCTCGACACCGGCGGCGTGGATCAACGCCTGCAGCGGGCCGAAGGCCGTGCGGGCCTGGATCAGCGCCTGCTCCAGGGAGGCGAAGTCGGTCACGTCGGCCTGGAAGTAACGCACCTTGGCGCCCGTGGCGGCCAGGGCCTGCAGCTGTTGCTCCAGGGCCTGGGTCGGCGCCGCACGCCCCACCAGCGCCAGGCGCAGGGCTGCGCCATGGGTACGCGCCAGGTAATCGGCGAACAGCAGCCCCAGGCGGCCGCTGCCGCCGGTGATCAGCCAGGTGCCGGCCCGGGCCGACGGCAAGTCCGCAGGCGTCACCCCTGCGCCGGCCTCGAATTCCAGGCGTTGCGCCGCCAGCCGGTAGCGCTGCGGCCCGATATAGAGGCTGCTGCCGCCGGCGCCGCCGCGCCATTGCGCCAGCAGCGGTTCGAAACAGGCACTGGCCTGCTCCGGTCCGGCCAGGGCGAAGTCGCAGGTCGCGGTGCTTTCCAGCAACAGGGTCTGCCAGACGGTCTGCGCCAGGATGCGCGGCATGGAACGCTCCAGGCCGATCCAGGATTCCAGCTGGCAGCGCTCCAGTCCGTCGCGGCACAGACCGGCCAGCAATACCTGCTGCAGGTTCTGCTGCTGACGGGCCAGCGCCTGGATCAGGTTCACCAGCAGCACCGGCTGTTGCGCGAGCTCCGGCGCTTCCAGCGGCCACAGGTACAGCAGGCCGTCGATGGCGCCCTGCTGCTGGACGATAGTCCCCAGCACGGCGCTGACCTCATGGGCCCGTTGCGGGTCGAGGGCGAAGCTGTCGGCGCTGCCATGGCCCTGGCGCGAGAGGAACACCAGGCGGCTGCCGGGCAGCTGCGTGGCCGCCAACTGGCGCAATTGCGCCTGTCGGGCCGGGTCGGACAGGCAGCACAGCACCAGCCGCGGTTGCTCCGCGGCTGCGCTGGCGACCTCGGCGGGCGCCGCTTGCCAGCGCTCGGCGAAGGTCAGCACGGCATGGCGCGCGGACGGCTCGGGCGTCGGCGGCACAGGCTGGTCGTCGATGGCCCAATGGCGGATCCGCGCAAACGGATAGCTCGGCAGCGCCACCCGGCGCACGCCGGCAGGACGCGGCAGCCCGCGCCAGTCCAGGGCGCTGTCGCGATGCCGGGTCCACAAGCGCGCCAGGGCGTGCAGGTCGCGGGCCGCCAGGGCCTGCTCCCAGTGCTGCTCGGGCGCCTCGGCGCCGTTGGCGTCGGGATGGCTCCAGTAGGCCGCAGCGGCGGCCGTGGGCTCGTCGCTCAATTGACCCAGGCGCTGCGCCAGTTCCGCCACGCTGCCCACCACCAGCGCCAGGCGCTCGGCCAGCGGGTCGCGGCCCACTTGCAGGGTGTAGGCCAGGTTGGCCAGGGAGATGTCCGGGTACTGCTCAATATGCCGGGCCAGGCGCCGGGCGCTTTCCAGCAAGCGCTCGCGGGTCCTGGCCGACAGCACCACCAGTTGCTCGCCGTCCGCCGCCGGCGCGACGTTCGGCGCTACATACTCTTCCAGCACCACGTGGGCATTGGCCCCGGAGAAGCTCAGGCTGCTGACCCCGGCGCGCCGGGGGATCGGCTGGCCCTGCGGGTCGCTCAGGCGCGTCCACGGCTGGCGCTGGTCGAGGATGTAGAACGGGCTGCCGGCCAGCTTGATGTAGGGGTTCTGCCGCTGGAAATGCAGGTTGCCCGGCAAGGTGCCGTGCTGCATCGACAGGAGGATCTTGAACAGCCCGGCCATGCCGGCGGCGGCTTCCAGGTGGCCGATATTGGTCTTGACCGCGCCCAGGCCGCAGCGCCCTTCGGGAATGCTCACGCCATGGTTGCGGGACAAGGTGGCGAAGGCGTCTTTCAGGCCGTTGATTTCGATCGGGTCGCCCAGGGGCGTGCCGGTGCCGTGGGTCTCGATGTAGGTGATGGTCGAGGGATCGACCCCGGCCCGGGTGTAGGCGTCCACCAGCAACATCGATTGCGCCAGCGGATTCGGCGCGGTCAGGGACGACGCCCGCCCGCCATGGTTCTCCGCCGTGGCGCGGATCACCCCGTGAATCACGTCGCCGTCGGCGATGGCCTGGTGCAACGGCTTGAGCAGCACCGCGCCAGCCCCTTCGCCGCGCACATAGCCGTTGGCCTTGTCGCTGAAGGTCATGCAGCGACCGTCCTCGCTCAGCATCCCGGCGTCGCTGAACGACAGGGTGAGGAACGGGCTGAGGATCAGGTTGACGCCGCCGGCGATCGCCATTTCGCAGCCGTTGCGGATCGACTCCACCGCCCGGTGCAGGGCGATCAGCGAACTGGAGCAGGCGGTGTCCACCGGCTGGCTCGGCCCATGGATGCCCAACAGGTAGGAGATGCGGTTGGCCAGCACCGAATGGGACAGCCCGGTGGAGGAATAGGCGCTGACCGGTTGCCCGGAGGCCACCAGCAGGTTGAGGTAGTCGGTGGCGCCGACGCCGATGAACACCGAGGTCCGGCTGCCGGCGAAATCGGCGCTGGCGTAGCCGGCGTTGCCGATGGCGCTGAACACCGTCTCGAGGATCAGTCGCTGGGAGGGGTCCATCAGCTTCGCTTCATGGGGCGAGATGTTGAAATACAGGCTGTCGAACTTGTCGACATCCTCGATGAACCCGCCCCATTTGGCGCGGGTCTTGCCGCCTTCGGCCGGGTCGCCGTAGAGCGCCTCCCAGCTCCAGCGCTGCGGCGGGACCGTGGTGATCGCATCGTCGCCGGCGTCCAGGCGTTCCCAGAAGCGCTCCAGGTCCGGCGAGCCCGGCAGCACCCCGGCCATGCCGATGATCGCGATCGGCATGGCGCCGTTGTCGGCCTGTGGCACGACGGCCGGGGCTACGGGCACGGCTGCCACAGCCGGCTCGGCTACAGCCGCGAGCGCCGGCGCCGCGACGATTTGCGGGTACTGGGCCGCGATGTATCCCGCCACCGCGGCCAGGGTCTTGTGCTCGAAGAACAGCGCCGGGGTGATGTCGATGGCGTAGCGGCCGTTGAGTTTGTTGGCCAACTCGACATAGGTGATGGAGTCAAAACCGTAGCTGCCCAGCTCGGCGTCGGGGTTGAACCCGGTCGCAGTCTTGTGCAGCACCTGGGCCGCCAGGTCCTTGAGGGTGGCCATCAGCTCGGGGCCGGCGGCAGGCGGTGCTTCAACAGGTGGCGCTTCGGCCTCCGGCGCGGCGGGCGCCGCCAGGGCATGTTCGTTCGCCAGGAAGCGGGCCACGGCGTCCAGGGTCTTGTGCTCGAAAAACAGCGCCGGGGTAATGTCCAGGGCGTAGTCGCGGTTGATCCGGTTGGCCAGCTCGACATAGGTGATGGAGTCGAAGCCGTAGTCGCTCAGGGCCACCTGGGGCCGCAGGCTGTTGGCGTCGCGCCGCAGAATATCGGCGGCCAGCCGGCCCAGCGCCAGGGTCAGGCCCGCGTTATCGGCCGCGGCGCGCGCCGGCTGGATGGCAGCCGGTGCCGCAGCCGGTGCCGGCTGGGCAACGGCCATGCCCAGGGTTTTCTCGATCTTCACCCGGTCCCCCACCGCCACGCAGATCGAGGCGGGGCTCGCCGGCGACAGGCCGAGCAACACTTCCAGCCCCAGTTCCAGCGTCAGCGGCTGCACGCCCATCACAGTGCGCATCAGGGTTTCGGTCTGCTCGCTGATCCGCATCCCGCCGTCGCGCCAGTACGGCCAGTTGACCGCCAGGGACTTGCCCTGGCGCTGCCCGGCCCGCACCTGCTCGTCGCGCCGCTGGACAAAATGGTCGAGGTATTCGTTGGCATAGGCGTAAGCCGACTGGCCGACGGTCCCGGCCAGGGACGAGATGGAGGAAAACACCAGGAACAGGTCCAGGGCGTCGCCCCGGGTCGCCTCGTCCAGGTGGCGGACACCCGCGACCTTGGGCTCGATCACCGGCCCCAGGGCGTGCGGATCCTGCTTGACGATCAGGCTGTCGCGAATCGCCCCGGCGGCATGCAGGACGCCGTTGAGGGCACCGAACTCGGCCTTGATCGCCGCGTACAGCGCGGCGACATCCGCCTGGCGGCTGACATCGGCCTGCAGATAACGGGTCGTCCCCGGCAGGCCGGCCTCTTCGGCCCGGGCCAGGGCTGGCGCCACGCTGTGCGCCGCGGAACGGCCGCAGAGCACCACCCGCGCGGCGAAGCGCTGGCGCAGGTGGCGGGCGATCTGCAAGCCCAGGGCCCCGGCGCCGCCGCTGATCAGGTAGACCCCACCCTGGCGGAACAGGCCCTGGGGCGCGAGCGCCGCCGAGCGTTCCAGGCCCTCCAGGCGCTGCACCTGGCGTACCTGTTGCTGATAACGGACCAGCACCTGGCCGGCCTGTGGCCCATGGCGCAACTCTTGGGCGACCCGGCGCGCGGCATCGGCTTCGGCGCCGTCGGCCACGTCGAGGACACTGGCCGATAACCCGGGATGCTCATGGCCCAGGACCCGGGCAAAACCGGCCAGGGCGCGATGGCTGGCGTCGCCCGAGCGGCTCACGAACAGCAGCCGGCCCTGGGCGCGCTGACGCGCCGCCAGCATCGGCAGCAGTTGATACAGCAGCTGCAACAGCGCCTCCTCTTGCAGCCCCTCTTCCAGCAGGAACAGCAGGTTCAAGTCGCCGCTGGCCGGCAGCGCGTCCAGCAGCCGCTGCCAGTGCCCGGCGTTGCGCGGGTCGATGCCCAGGGTCTTGCCGTCGTCGCCGACCTGTAGCGAACCGTCGCCGGCGGGGATTGGCGACACCCGCCAGGGCTGGAAGCCCAGGGCCTGTTCCAGCGCCTGCCCTGCCCCGCGGGTCGCGGTGAACAGCACCGTGTGCGCCGCCGACGGCTGGGCGATCTGGCCACTGAGGTCGCAGGTGTGCCAATGGGGGGCGAACAACTGCAAATCGTCCTGCTTGCGCAACGAGTAAGGCCGGTAGGACAGGCTGCGCATGGCCGCCAGCACTTGTCCGTCGTCACTCAGCAGGTCGATGTCGAAACGCTTTTCGGCAAACTGCGCCGAACCGTGGTTGCCGGCCACCCGGGCATAGGCGTGGCAGGTCGCCGTGAGCGGTGCGTAGACGGTGATCTCGCCGAGGGCGTAAGGGATGTACAGGGTCTGATCCTGGCTGGGGTCGCCGAGCAGCCCCAGCAGGCTCTGCAAGGCGCCGTCCATCAACGACGGATGCAGGGTGTAGGCCGCCAGGTCATGGCGCAGGGCCTGGGGCAGGACCAGCCGGGCCAGGGATTCGGCGGCGTTGAAGTACAGGGTCTCCAGGGTGCGCAGGCCCGGCCCGTAGACCAGGTCGTTGCGGTCGAAGATCCGGTAGCAGTCCGGCGCCGGCCAGACCTGGGTACAGCGGGCCTTGATCGCCGCCAGGTCCATGCGCGGAACCGTGTCCGGGGCCGGCACCCGGCGTACCCGGCCCTGGGAATACAGCTGCCCGGCGCCGTCGCTGACCCGGTAGGCGGTGCCGCGCTCGGTCTGCTCCAGGTCGACCTGCACCTGCCGGGGCTGGTCGGTGACAATCACCGGCTTGATCCAGGCCACGTTCTGCACTTGCTGCACCTGCCCCTGCGGCGCGTCTTCGCCGGCCAGGCGCTGGGCGGCGATGGCCATTTCCAGGTGGGAGACGCCGAGCAAGGTCGGCGCCCCGGACACCAGATGGTCCTTGAGGTACACCTCGCTCCCGTCGAAGCCATGGCTGAAGCTGGGCTGCGCGGTCCCGCTCAGGCGGCGGGACAGGATCGGGTGCAAGGCCGGCTCGGCGGCCGAGGCGCCGGGGGTGCCGGCGGCCCAGTAAGGGGTCGCGGCAAAGGCATAGGTGGGCAGCGGCACTCGCCGCAGACCGGCCTGGGGCGAGCAGCCTGTCCAGTCCACGGCCGCGCCGGCCGCCCACAGCCGGGCCAGGTCGCGGGCCGTGGGTTGCCCCAGCGCGGCCAGCTCGGCCTGGGCCGCCTGGCGTTGCTGCTCGCTGGGTTCGTCGCCGACGAACAGCTGCTGGCGATCGCCCCCCTGGGCCAGGAAGGCGCGCAAACCCTGGGCCAGGGATTCCAGGGAGTCGCACACCAGGGCCAGCCTGGCGGCCATCGGGTCGCGCCCGCTTTGCAGGGTGTGCAGCACATCGCGCAAGGCCGGCAGCGACGCGCCGCCGTCCAGCCAGTGCAGCAGGCGCCCGGCCATTACCGCCAGGCGTTCCGGGGTGCGGGCCGAGAGCACCGCCACTCCGGCGCCGGGCGCTTCGGAGTGGAGAGCGGGCGCCGCCGGGGTCGCCACGTACTCTTCCAGCACCAGATGGGCATTGGTGCCGCTGAACCCCAGGGAACTGACGCAGGCCCGCCGCGGGTGGTCGGCCTGGGCGGCCCAGGGCTGGAGGCGGTCGAGGGTGAAGAACGGGCTGTCGGCAAAATCGATGTGCTGGTTGGGCTGCTCCAGGTGCAGGGACGGCGGCAGCGTGCGGTGCCGCAGGCACAGCACGGTCTTGATCAGGCTGGTGATGCCCGCCGCCACCTGGGCGTGGCCGATATTGGTCTTGACCGAACCGATGGCGCAGAACTGCTTGTGCTCGGTCCGCTGGCGAAAGGCGGCGGTCAGGGCTTCGAACTCGATGGGGTCGCCCAGGCGCGTGCCGGTGCCGTGGGCCTCGACATAGCCGATGCTGCGCGGGTCGATCCCGGCGCGGGCATAGACGTCGCTGAGCAGCTGGGTCTGGGCATAGGCGCTGGGCACGGTAATGCCCGGGGTCTTGCCGTCCTGGTTGATGCCCGAGGCGCGAATCACCGCGTGGATGGTGTCGCCATCACGCTCGGCGGCGGCCAGCGGCTTGAGTACCACCACCCCGACCGCTTCGGAAATCACGATGCCGTTGGCCCGCTCGTCGAACGTCTTGCACCGGCCGTCCGGCGACAGCATGCCCAGCTGCGAGGCCAGGACAAACAGTTCCGGGGTGTTGTAGATCATCACGCCGCCGGCCAGGGCGACGTCGCAGGTGCCGCTGAGCAGGCTTTCGCAGGCCATGTGCACCGACACCAGGGACGACGAGCAGGCCGTGTCCACGGCCACCGCCGGGCCCTTCAGGTTGAGGAAGTACGACAGCCGCGCGGCGAGGATCGACGAGGTGTTGCCGGTCAGGCTGTAGGCGTCGGCCGGCATCCGCTGCTGGCGCAGGTGCGTCAGGTAATCGCCGGTGACGCAGCCGACGAAGACCCCGCACTTGCTGCCCGACCAACTGCCCGGGGCATAGCCGGCGTCCTCGATGGCGCCCCAGGCTTCCTGGAAGAACAGGCGCTGCTGGGGGTCCATCAGCAGCGCTTCCCGGGGGCTGATGTTGAAGAAGTCGGCATCGAAGCCCTTGATGTCGTCCACCAGCCCGGCCCACTTGCTGTAGCTCTTGTCGCGGGCATTGCGGTCGGGGTCGAAGTAGTCGCGGCTGTCCCAGCGGCTGGCGGGAATCTCGGCCACGCTGTCGCGCCCGGCCTTGAGGTTGTCCCAGAAGGCGGTCGTGCTGTCGGCGCCGGGAAAACGCCCGGACATGCCGATGATGGCGATGTCCGTCGCGCCCGCGGGCGGCTCCTTGGCGGGCTGGCCGGCGCCGCCGGCCACCAGGCGCAGCAGGTCGCGGGCCTGGACCAGGGAGATATGGCCGTCCTTGACCAGGTTGAGGATATCGGTGGTGGTAATGCACACAGTCATTGGAAATCACCCATTAAACGATTGGCCTGGTCGACGCTGAGTCGACCGCTCTGCAATTGCGCGAGGATGTCGAGCAAGGCCTGGTCCGGGTCGTCGCCTGGACCTGCGGCCGGCTGCAATGGCATGACAGGGGTTGCCGGGGCGTCGCCCCGGGCCCGCTGTTCGAGCGCGCCGGCGAAACCGGCCAGGGTCGGATGCTCGAACAGCAGGCTGACCGGCAGCGTGATGCCCAGGTCCTGCTGGACCTGGTAGATCAGGCGGGTCGCGGTGAACGAGGTGCCGCCGGCGTTGAAGAAATGGCTGTCGCCGCCCGCCTGGGGCAGGCCGAGGATGGCCGCCCAGATGCGCGCCACCTGCTCGCCCCGACCCGGCGCCGCAGCCTGCGCCGGCGCGGCCTCCAGCGTCTGCGGCGCGGGCAGCGCCTTGCGGTCGATCTTGTTGTTGGGGGTCAGCGGCAGCGCGTCGAGGCGCACGTACAGCGACGGCACCATGTACGCCGGCAAGGCCTGCGCCAGACGCTGGCGCAGCTCAGCCTTGAGGGCCTCGTCGAGTACCGCGGGCGCGGCGAGCACCAGGTAGGCGGTCAACACCCCTTCCGCGTCGCCGCCCGTGCCGCGCTGGCCCAGGGTCACCACGCCGTCGCGCACCTGGGGATGGCTGCGCAGGAGGTTCTCGATCTCGCCGGCCTCGATGCGAAAACCGCGGACCTTCAACTGGCCGTCCTCGCGGCCCAGGAACTCCAGCTGGCCCTGGGGCGTGAGGCGCGCCTGGTCGCCGGTGCGGTACACCCGGCCGCTGGCGGTCTGGATGAACTTCTCGGCGTTCAGCTCCGGGCGGTTGAGGTAGCCGCTGGCGACCCCTTCGCCGCCGATGCACAACTCGCCGGCCACCCCCGGCGGCACTTGCGCCAGGGCTGCATCGAGAATGTGCAGGCTGGTGTTCTGGATCGGCTTGCCGATCGGCACGATGGCCGACTCGCCCTGGCCGTCGACCCGCTCGACGCAGGACCAGATGGTGGTTTCCGTCGGACCATAGAGGTTCCACAGCTCCCGGCTGCGCCCCAGCAGTTCCCGCGCCAGGCTGCGCGGCAGCGGTTCGCCGCCGCACAGGATGCGCAGGTCCGGCTTGCCGGCCCAGCCGCTGCTCACCAGCATCTGCCAGGTGGTGGGGGTGGCCTGCATCAGCGTGATCCGCTGCTCGTCGAGCAGGCGCTGCAACTGCAGGCCGTCCATGGCCGCCTCCCGCGAGGCCAGAACCACACAGGCGCCGTTGACCAGGGGCAGGTACAGCTCGAGGGCGGCGATGTCGAAGGACACGGTGGTCACCGCCAGCAGGCGATCCTGCGCCGCAAGCCCCGGTTCGTGGCCCATGGACTGGAGGAAGTTGCTCAACGCCTGATGGGAGATCTGCACGCCTTTGGGTCTGCCGGTCGAGCCGGAGGTGTAGATCACATAGGCGCTGTCCTGCATGCGCGACTGACTGGGCACATTGTCCGGCGCACAGGCCTCGATCTCGGCGCTGCGCGCCGCCAGGTCCAGCAGCGCCGTGCCGCCCAGGGACAGCCCCTGGGGCAACCCGGCCAGGCTGTCGACCAGCATGAAGGCCGGCCGGGCGTCTTCGAGCATGTGCTGCAGGCGCTGGGCGGGGAAACCCGGGTCCATCGGGATGTAGTAAGCACCGGCCTTGAACACCGCCAGCAACGCCGCGACCAGGTCGCCCGAACGCTGCATGCACAGGGCCACGCCCTGCCCCGGTGCCAGGCCGGCGGCCCGCAGGTGCTGGGCCAGGCGGTTGGCCCGCTGGTTCAAGGCCTCGTAGCTCCAGCTGCGCTGGGAGTCGACCAGGGCGGTCTGCGCGGCCTGTTGCAGCACTTGCCGCTCGAACAGCTGGGCCGTGGTCAAGGGCGCCACCGGCGCCTGCAGACCTTGCAGGCAGGCGGCCGAGAGGGCCAGGTCCTGCTGGGCCACCACCGGCAGCGACCAGACCGGGGTCCGGGGCTGGCTGACGCAGTGCCGCAACAGGCTCAGGAAGCCCTCTTTCATCCGTACCATGGTCGCTGCGGCGAACAGGTCGGCATTGAACTTCAGGGCGCCGGCCAGTTGGCCGTCGATGTCCATCATCTCCAGGCCGATCTCGAACTGGCCCTCTTGCTGGGAAAAGGGCACAGACTCCAGGTGCAGCCCCTGGTGCCGGATCGGCACCCCTTCACGGGGCGACAGGATGCGGATCAGTTCGCTGCTCTGGTGCGGTTTCTGGTAGACGAACTCGGCCTGGAACAGCGGCGTGCGCCCGGCTTCGCGGCTGGGGTTGAGGTCCTGCACCAGCTTGGCGAACGGCACTCGCTGGTTTTCCAGGGCCTCCAGCACCACCTGTTTCTGCTGCTGCAGCAGCTCGCTGAAGGACGGGTTGGCCCGCAGGTCGGCGGCCAGCACCACCGAGTTGACGAAGTAGCCCACCAGCGGATTGAAGCGCTGGTCTATCCGTCCCGAGACCGGCGAGCCGATCCGCACCTGGCGGTCCGAGGAATAGCGGCCGAGCAGGCACTGGTAGGCCGCCAGCAGCACGGTGAAGACCGTGACGCCTTCGCGTTGCGCCAGGGCCTTGAGGCCCTCGCTCAGCTCGGCGCCGCACTCGATCGTCACGGACGCGCCATTGAAGGTCTGGGCCTTGGGTCGCGGGAAGTCCAGTGGCAGGTTCAGGCGCACCTCGGGGTCGGCCAGCTGGCGTCTCCAGAAGTCGCGCTGGCGCTGGCCGGCCGCGCTGTCCAGGAAGGCTTCTTCCTCGCGCACGAAGTCGGCGAAGCTGCTGGTCAAGGGCGCCAGCAGCGGCTGCTCGCCGCGGCACAGGGCCGCGTAGCCGCTGAGCAGCTCGTCGAGCAGCAGCCATTGGCTCCAGGCGTCCGACACCAGGTGGTGGACGGTCCACAGCAGCAGGGTGTCGCCCTCGCCGCAGATGAACAGGCGCAACCGGCTCAGTGCGCCGTACTGCAGGTCGAACGGCTGGCGATGGGCGGCCCGCAGCGCCTCCTGGACCTGCTCGGGCGACTGGCCGACCAGGTTGTGCACGCCGATGTCGGGATGCGCCGTCGGCGGAATTTCCTGTACCGGCTGCCCCTGATGTTCGCGGAACCGCGCGCGCAACGCCGGATGACGCTGTACCAGCAGGCTGTAGCTGCGCTCCAGGGCGGAACGGTCCAGGGGCGAGCGCAGGCGCAAGGTCATGGCGATGTGATAGGCCGCGCTGTCCTCGTTGAGCTTATGGATGAACCACAGCGACTGCTGGCCGTGGGTCATGGGCCAGACCTCGGCCTCGGCGGCCGGCGCGGCGCTGTCGATCCAGTCCGCCCTGGGCACCGGGGCCAGGTAAGGGTCGGGATAGCTCACCGCCACGGCCGGCGCGGGCCGGGCCTCGACGGGCGCAGGTACTGCCACGGGTACGGGTGCGGGTGCGGGTGCGGGCGCCGCGACAGGCGTCGGTGCGGGTTGCGGCTGCGCGGCAGCGGCCGCCTCGGGCAAATGCTCGTCGCAGATATGCGCGGTGAAGGCCCTGAGGCTGGTGTGGCGCAGCAGCGCGGCCGGCTGCACGCTGATGTCGAAGGCGTCGTTGATCTTGTTGATCAGCATCATCGCGCCGATGGAATCCAGGCCGTACTTCATCAGGTCCTGGTCCGGGTCGATATCGGCGGGTTCCAGCTTGAGCAGGTCCGCCAGTTCGCTGAGGGTGCGTTCCCCCACCGCCGACGCGCCCTGCCCCGTCGAATGGCCGACGCTCGAACTGTCGGCCGTCGGGCGTGGTGCGGGGGCTGTGCTGCGCGGCGCCTTGGGAAACTCGTTCCAGGCCGCCTGGATGGCGCTGGCCTGCCCCTGGACGACCACCCGCTGGGTCGCCCCGTCGATGGCCAGGCAACGCTTGAGGGCGGCCATGCCGGCCTCGGTATCCAGGGCCACCAGGCCGCGGCTGCGCTCCAGGAACAGCGTGCTCTGCTCGTCGAGCTGCATGCCGCCGTCGCGCCACAGGGTCCAGTTGAGCGCCAGGCTCCGGCCCTGGCGCAGCCCTTGCTGCACCCGGCGTTGGCGCTGGGCGACGAAGCCGTCGAGGAAGCGGTTGGCATAGGCATAGTCGGTTTGGCCGGCAAAGCCCATGACCGCCGAAATCGACGAATAGACCACGAACAGGTCCAGGGCTTCGTGCTCCAGGGCCTGGTCCAGATGGGCCACGCCCAGCGCCTTGGGCTCGACGATGCGGGCGATTCCCTCGGCGTTCTTGCTCGCCAGCGTGGCGTTGTCCATGCTCCCGGCGCAATGGAACACGCCGTGGATACGCTCGACCCGCTGCCGGACCGTGGCGACCAGCTCGAGGGTGCCTGGCAGGTCGGTGATATCGGCGGCCAGGTACTCCACCCGCCCGCCCTGTTCGTTCCGGTTCAGCGCCGCGAGACGCTGCTGCGTCGCCGCCGGCAACTGCGCCGCCGGCGTGCGCCCGGTGAGGATGACCCGGGCTCGATAGTCCTCGACCAGCAGCCGGGCCAGGATCAGCCCCAGCCCGCCGGCGCCACCGCTGATCAGGTACGCCCCGCCCTCGCGCAAGGCCGGCGCCGCCGTGGGCGCCTCGCTGTCGAGGACGGCGCTCAGCAGCAGGCGGCGGTCCTCCTCCAGGCGCACTTCCACACCCTGGCCGGATGGCTGGCGGACGCCGATTTCGCGCTCCAGCCGTTCGGCCAGACGCGGCGCCGCCTCCCCAGGCACACCGACGGAGCGCGCCGCCCACAGCGGCTGTTCGGCCGCCAGGCTGCGCATGAAGCCGCCCACAGCCATCCCGGCCGGCAGGTCATGGGGATAGAAATGCAGCAGCGTCGTGTCCTTGCCCGCGCCATTGCGGATCAACTGCTGGGCGATAAACGTCAGCGCATGCAGATTGAGCGTCAGGGCCTGGGGCAATGCCGCCGGCGCGCCCAGGGCCCAGGCATGGACCACGGTCATCCCGGGGACGGCGCAGGCGTCCCACAGCTGCGCGTAGTCGTCCGGGTTGCCGGGGGCGATCTCGTAGTGCCGAGGCGCCACGCAGCGAAAGGCCGCAGCGGGATACACCAGGATGTCCTGGGGCCGCGCCAGGTGGGCGGCCAGCTGCGCGTCGGCGACCAACAGCAGGCGCGGCGCCTGCAACTGCGCTGGGTCGACGCTGGGCGCCGGGGCGGCGGGCAGCCAGTCCATGCGATACAGCTGGCTGGACAGCACAGCCTGTTGCGCCTTGATCGGGCGCAACGTCAGGTTGTGAATGTGCACCAGCAACTCGCCGCTCTCGCTGAGGATATGCACCGAGCACTGGGCGCTTTCGGCGTCGATTTCCCGCAGTTGCGCGACGCTGTAGAAGCGTTCGGGCAAGGCCTTGAAAACGCTGATCTGCTCCAGGGCGTAGGGGATGTAGGTGCTGCTGGGATCTTCCTGCTCGCAGAAGCGGATGCACGGCTGGAACGCGCTGTCGAGCAGCGCCGGGTTGAGGACGAAGCCGTCGAGCAACGCATAGTGCTCGCCAAGGCCCGCCGGCACCGGCGGTTCGCCGCGGCTGCCGCCCGCCTGGCGCTGGATCTCGGCGATCAGGTACTGGCCGCTGCGCGAGAGGGTCTTGATCCCGCGAAAGGTCGGGCCGTAGGCAAAGCCCTGGGCGGCGAAGCGCGCGTAGCACCCCGCCCGCTCGTCCAGCACCCGGGCCTCGGCCAGCAACCCGGCCAGGTCCGGCAGCGCCGGCACCTCGGGCAGCGTGGCGTCGATCACCAGCTCGCCCTGGGCGCACAGCTGCTGGCGGGCATTGGACAGGCCATGGATCTCGAAGCGGGTCTTGCCGTTCTTCTGCTTCAGGCGCAGTTCCAGGGTGGCCGGCTCGCGGTCCACCAGGAAAGGCTGCAGCCAGACGATATTGCGCAGCCGGGACACCCTCTGGCCCGCGGCCAGGTAGCCGGCGGTGCAGGCCATTTCCAGGTAGGCCACCCCCGGCAGGGTTTTGCGCCCGGCAATCACATGGTCGGCAAAATAGAATTCGTCGCCGCTAAACACCGACCGGAACGCCAGTTGCTCGAAGGTCGACACGTTGCGCTGCAGCAGTTGCGAAAGCCCCGCGGCGACCGCCGGGGCGCCCGGCGCCTGGAACACCGGCATCTGGCAGGGACGCTGGGCGAACGGATAGGTCGGCAGGCTCACCCGCCGCGGCAGCGCTTCGCCGCGTTGGGCCCACAGCGGCTGCCAGTCGAAGCCGCGCCGCACCCACAACCGGGCCAGCGCCGCCCACTTGCCCTCCTGCGCCCAGCGCAAGGCCAGCGCCGGGATTTCGTCGGCATCGAGCAAGGCATCCTGGTCGGCCACGGGCTTGCCGTGGAACAGGCTGGCGTCGCCGTCATCGCCGGCGACCCCCGCCAGGTAGCCGGCCAGGGCCGCTTGCAGCCCGTCCAGGGAATGGGCCACCAGGGCCAGGCGCGCGTCCATGGCCAGCCGCCCGACCTGCAAGGTGTAGGCGACGTCTGCAAGACCCAGGGTCGCGCCCCCGTCGCGCAAAAAGTCCAGCAGCGTGCTGGCATAGGCCCGCAGGCGCTCCTCGCTCTGGGCGCTGAGCACGATCACCTGCTCGACGGGCGCGGTGGCGGGCCTGGGCACCGGTTGCGGGTACTCCTCCAGCACGGCATAGGCATTGGTGCCGCTGAAGCCGAACGAACTGACCCCGGCACGGCGCCGGGTGCCGGCGGGCACCTTCCACTCGCGGTTGTCGGTATTGATGAAGAAGGGAGACCCATCGAGCCGGATATGTTCGTTGAGGGCCTGGAAGTGCGCCGAGGGCGGCAGCCGTCGATGACGGATCGCCAATAGCGCCTTGAAGAACCCGGCCACCCCCGCCGCCGCCAGCATGTGCCCCATGTTGCCCTTGATCGAACCCAGGGCGCAGAAGCCGCTGTCGTCGGTGAATGGCTTGAACGCATTGACCAGGGCCTCCACTTCGATCGGGTCGCCCAGGGGCGTGCCCGAACCATGGGCCTCCATCAGCCCCAGGGTGCGCGGGTCGATGCCGAACTGGCGGAACACCGCTTGCTGCAACTCGGCCTGGGAGGTCTGGCTGGGCGCCGTGATGCCGTTGGTCTTGCCGTCCTGGTTGACGCCCCAGCCGATCAGGGTGCCGTAGATCGGGTCGTTGTCGCGCTGGGCGTCCGCCAGGCGCTTGAGGGCCACCACCCCCACGCCCTCGGCCGGGACGAAGCCGTTGGCCCGCTGATCGAAGCTGTAGCAGCGGCCGTCGGCGGACAGCATGTTGGCCTGGCTGGCCATGATATGGATCGACGGATCGCTGAGGATCGACACGCCGCCGGCCAGGGCCAGGTCGCTGTTGCCCATGACCAGGCTGTCGCAGGCCTGGGCGATGGCCACCAGGGAGGCGGAACAGGCGGTGTCGATGGTCAGGCACGGGCCGCGCAGGTCCAGCAGGTAGGCGATGCGCGCGGCCAGGATCGAGGCGCTGCCGCCGAGGAAACCGGCGGCGCTCAGGGCATGGCCGTTCTGGCTCTGGCCGTAGTTGCCGCAGCCGACGAAGACCCCGCATTTGCTGCCGGCCAGTTGCTGCGGATGCAGGCCGGCATCTTCCAGGCAGCTCCAGGCCTCTTGCAGGAACAGGCGCTGCTGGGGGTCCATGTCGTCGGCGTCGGCCGGGGAAATATTGAAGAACAACGGGTCGAAGCGGTCGATATCGTCGACGGCGCCGATGAAGTCGGAATAGGTCTTGCCCGCCTGGCGCGTCGCACTGTAGGCCTGGTCCATGCGCCAGTAGTCGCGGGCGACGCGGCTGATGCAGTCGCGGCCCGTGGCCACGGCTTCCCAGAACGCCTGCACGTTACGCGCCTGGGGAAAGCGCCCCGACAGGCCGATGATGGCGATGGCGCCTGGATCGGCCGTGGGCGCCGCGGGCCGAGCGACCGGTACCTGGGGAACCGCCACCGCGACAGCCTCGGCGGGTTGCGCCTTGCCGCGCGGTTGCCCGCGAAACGACGCCAGTTTTCTCGACGCCAGCTTGCTCGACACCGGGTGCACGGCAGGCGCCTGCTCCGGGGCCGGCGGCACCGGGCCAGGGGCTGGCGCGACGGGCGCCGGACGCCGGCCGAACATCGTGCGCGACGGGCGCTGGGCGCCGCCCTCGCCCCCCTGGGCGGCCAGTTCCTGGTGTACCAGCTCGGCCATCCGCTCCAGGGTCGGGTAGTTGAAGACACGTACCGCCGGGATACCCAGCCCATAGGCCTGGTTGACCTGGGCCATCCACAGCACGCCGATGCGCGAGGTCAGGCCCAATTCGAAAAAGGTCCGGCTTTCGCTGATGTCCCCGGCGGCGACGCCCAGCGCGTCAGCCAGCAGGCTACGAATGGTTTTCTTGATCGATTGCAAGTCTTTGACAGACATCTGAGTTCCATCCAGAAAAGTGAGCTGCGCAGGCTGCGCGGGGTTCAGGCGTGGGGTTTGAGCGCGATCACGCTGGCATGCTCGAGACCGTCGGTGGCGGCCTGGCCGTCATAGTCGATGGCCAGCCCCTCATACCCGGCCTCCTCTACCAGCAGCCCGGCGAGCCGGCATTCGCGGGCGAGGATCTCGGGGTCGACCAGGTTGATCAGCGGGGTGCCATTGAGGGCATCGCTGGCGTGGCTGCCGCTGTCGATGGCATTGCCGGCGCTGGCCTGGGCCCGGTTGCGGAAGTAGCCGGCGATATCGGCGATATAGCCCGGCCACTCCTCGCCCTGGGCGTTCAGGCGCTCGTACTCGTCGACCCGGGCCGCCCAGTGCGGGAAGTACGGGCTGTCGCAGGTCAGGAACAGCCGACCGCCCGGCGCCAGCCACTGCGCCATCTTGCGGATCGACTCGCGAAACGCCTGGGGCGCCAGGAAATGCAGGACCCGCGCGGCATGGATGGCCTGGAACCGGCCCGGGGCGAAATCCATGTCGGGCAGCGCGCCCGCCTGGGTGCTCAGGCGGCCACGCAGGGCTGGCGCCACGTTGCCGGCCAGAATCGTCAAGTGCTGCTCTTCGATATCCACTGCCAGTACCCGCGCGCCCTGCTCCAGCGCGGCGATCGTCGCCACGCCGTAGGCGCAGCCCATGTCCATCACTTCGCCTGCCGCGGTGGCGGCGAACTCGACGAACAACTGCGAACAGGCAGGCAACACCGTGGTCATGGCGCCGGTGCCGTTGAGCGTCGGGATCATGCCCTTGATCTGTTGCGGCATGCTCGAAGGTGCCGGCACCGGGTTCGTGCCCCCGGCATCGACATGGCTGCACACCACGTCCCGCAGCTGCATCAGCACCTCGCCCGCGGCGTCGCAGATATCGACATGCAGGCGCGAAACCGTGGACGGCATCTCCACCTGGGCAAAGTCGTTGTCCGAGGGCCGTAGCCGCAGCCAGGCGGCGTTGTCCAGGGCACCCTGCACCAGCACTTCATCCACCGACAGCAATGTCAGAGCCTCGACGGCGCAGCCCTGGGCCCGGGCCAGCAGGCCAGTCAGTTGCACCAGCAGCGTTGCCGGCCGCTCCACCGGGTGCCAGCCGGGCTCGCTCGAACGCCTCGCCACCTCCAGCGCGGCCAAGGGCCGGCGCGGCTGGAACAGCGCCTGGCCATGGATATGCAACAGGGCATCGCCCTGGTCCAGGGAACTGATGCGGTAATCGACCAGGTCGTTTTCATCGGGTGCGAGGTTCAGCTCGACAGCGACCGGCTGCCCCTTCACCCACAGCGGGTGGGGAAAGGCGATGTCGTGCAACGCCAGGCTGAACGGCTCGTCGGCCGCCACTTCGGCCGCCTGGCGCGTGGCCTGGATCAGCATGTCCAGGTGCGCCAGCTCGACGAAACGACGGGACTGGTCGGCGGCCCGGGCAACGAACCAGGGCTCCAGCCCGGTGAAGTCCGAACGGTATTTCTGCGCCATGAAGGTTGACACGTTGTGCTGCAAGATCGGCGAAAGCGCCGCAGCGCTCGGGCTGGCGACCGGGCCGCCGGCGGACTCCCGGGGAATCCACAGCGCATGCCGGGCAAAGGGATAGGTCGGCAGCTGCACTTTTCTCAAGACCGGTTGGCCGGCATACAAACGCTGCCAGTCCACCACCACCCCGGCGACCCAGATGCGGCCCAGGCCGCGCTGGTTATGCTCGTCGAGCCACTGTTGCGCGACGGCGTGCATCTCCGGGCTGGCAAAGAGCTGACGCACGTCCTTGCCGGTTTCCAGGTCGCGCTTGAGGAAGGCGCCCGCATCGTCCTTGCCGTCCAGCAAGCGTTCCAGGCGCTCGACCAGTACCGCCAGCGAGTCGGCGAATATCACCGCGCGATGTTCGAAATGCTCCCGGCCGATCTGCAAGGTGCAGGCCAGCGCCTGCAGGGTCGGCTGCCCGGCCTCGGGGGATTGCAGATGGGCGAGCAGGCGCCCGGCCACCTGCGTCAGTTGATCCGCGGTGCGGGCCGACAGCAGGACCGCCTGCTCGCCCTCGGCACGCGGCGACCCCGTGGCGGCCACGGGGTTGAGGTATTCGCCGAGCACCATATGCCCGGTGACACCGCCGAAGCCGAAGTTGTGGATGCCGATATGCCGGGCGCGGCGCTGCCCGTCGATCATCTTGGGCGCCCAGGTGCCGGTGCGGCGTACCGGTTCGCAGGCAAAGTCGCCCTGCGCGGCGTCCCAGTTGAACTGCTGCAGGTTGGCGATCTTGATCAAGGTGTCGTGCTGCAGCGCCAACAGGCTCTTGATCAGCGCGATCACCCCGGAAGCCCCGGAGAAATGCCCCAGCTGGCCCTTCAGGGTGCCCAGGCCCGGCTTGCCGGCGCAGTCTTTGAAGACCTTGTCGAACGCGTTGAGCTCCACCTCGTCGGCCATCGGATTGGCGGTGCCCTGGGCTTCGAGGTAGTCGATATCCCCAGGTTGCAGGCCGGCCTGCTCGAGGGCCTCGGCGATGGTTTCGCAATGGATCTCGGCATTCGGCGCGGTGAGGTAGAGGCTCTTGCCGCCATGGCGCACCGACAGGCCCTTGATGACCCCGAGAATCGTATCGTTGTCGCGCTCGGCCTGGGACAGCCGCTTGAGCATGACCACGCCCAGGCCGTCGCTGAAGAAGTGCCCGTTGGCCTGCTTGTCGAAGGGCCGGACGATGCCGTCGCCGGTGAACAGGCCCAGCTTGCGGTTGTAGATATTCACTTCCGGGCTCAGCACCAGGTTGACGCCGCCGGCGATGGCCGCCTGGGCCTGCCCGGTGCGCAGCGCGGTGATGGCCCGGTCGATGGCGACGAAGGAGCTGGTGCAGGCGGCATCGACCGTCCCTACCGGGCCCTTCCAGTCAAAGAAGTGGGCAATGCGATTGACCAGCATGGCGTGGGCGTTGCCGGTGTTCAGGTGCCCGTCGATCGGCACCTGGCTGGCGCGGATCAGGTCGGCGTAGTCCTTGCGCTCGATGCCCAGGAACACGCCGATTTTCTGCTGGCGCAGCCGGTCGCGCTGGTAACCGGCGCTTTCCAGGGTCTCCCACACGGCTTGCAGCATCAGCCGGTGCTGGGGGTCGATCAGCGCCGCTTCCCGGGGGGAAATATTGAAATGCAGCGGATCGAAACCCCGTACATCGTCGATGAAGGCGCCGTGATGACAGTCGGTCTTGTCCGGGCTGTCGAGGTCGCCAAAGATCGCCCGCCAATCCCAGCGGTCGGCCGGCACCTCGGAAATGAACGGCTCGTCGGCCACCAGGCGGCGCCAGAAGTCGGCCAGGCTGTCGGACTTGGGCAGGCGCGCGGCCATGCCGATGATCGCGATGTCCTCGGTCAGCGCCGCGGCCTCGCCGTGCTGGTCGGCACCCGCCGCGCCGTGCGACCGCGGTCCCTGCACGCTCGCCCCACTCGCTGCGCGAACGCTCCGGGCAATCGGCTGGACCGTCGCCCCGGCCAGGTGGGTGTGCTCATGGAAGTAACGCTGCAAGCGATCGGCGACCACCTGCTCCAGGTGGCCGCTGGTCGCGGCCGGGGCTGGCCCGGGGCCGGCCTTGAGCGCGATGTGCCGCGCCAGGGCCGCCAGCGAGGGGTGCTCCATGAAGGTCGACGGCGCCAGTTTCAGACCGGGAAAATGCGCGGCGATGCGCTGGGAGAACTCGGTCAGCGAAATGGAGTTGAAGCCGTAGTCGGCCAGGCTGCGCTCGGGCTCGATATCGCTGTGCTCGAAGTGGATGGTGGCGGCCAGAAAGCCGGTCAGCTCGGCCAGCACCTGCTGCTCGGAGAGCGAACCCGGCACCGGCGCGGGTTGCTGCACCGATTCGTGCAGTTGCCTGATCACGTCCAGCGCCTGCTCGTCGGAAATGCTCTGGCTGGAAACCTTGTCGATAAAAGCGTTCAGGTATGGCATCACGAGGCCCTCGAGATTTTCTTGAGTTCCGACAGAAAGTTGTCTGCGTTGATTTCTTTGCTCTGGATCCTGCGGATCAGGCCCAGGTACACCCGGTCGTGCTCGGCGAGCGCCCGGTCCAGGGACTCGGTGGCCTGGTCGATGGCCAGCGCGCGGTCGCTCAGGGGCGTGAGGAACTGGCTGTCCCAATCGAGCCGCAGCGGGTTGTCGAGCTGGGCCAGGGCCGCCTGCTGTTCCTGCCCGGTGATCTGCCCCTGGGCCGCCAGGCTTGCCACGACCTCGCGGCCCAGCCCGGCCAGCAGGCGCGCCTTGACCTTGCTGATCTCGGTGTCGCCGGTCTCGTCCTGGATAAAGGCCCGGGTGCGGCTCGCGGCCACGATGGTTGCGGCCCCGGCGCTGGCGTGGGGGCCCCGCAGGCGGTACTGGGCGGGAAAGCCCGGCGTGTTGAGCAGGCTCCAGAACGCCTTGAACTCGTGCACCGGGTCCGGCACCAGGCCGAGCTTCATGCCGATCACCACGCTGGCCAGGGGCCCCATGATGATCTTGTCGGTGTCGACTGTTTGCCGAAGTTCCTCCTGGCTGAGCCGGTACTTGCCGGAGACCACCTGGGCATACCAGCGCGAGGCCATTTCCAGGTACGGGAAGGTGCCGATGACGCCGATTTCCTGGAGCCCGTACTGGTTGAACAACCGCGGGTCGTCCCGGTGGAACAGGCCCATGGCCAGGTCCCGGACCGGCTCCAGGCCTTGCACGTAGTCGTACAGCGCCCCGGTGCGGTAGCCGGTGCACAGCACCACCACATCGATGTCGTCCAGTACCCGCTCATGCCCGACGTGGAAGCAACGGGCGCCGGCAAATTTTTCCACCTGGCCGAAAATGGTCTCGATCTTCCCGGCGTTGACCAGGTCCACCACCTCGTCGTTGATGTGAATGAAGGGGTGCTGGCGGAACTCGGTCAGGCTCGGTTGCAGGCCGCTGCGCTGCAGAGCCTCGCTGAAGGCCGGCATCGCCAGTTGCAGACGGTCGATATTGCGTTGCGCCCGCAGGACTTCCGGCATCAGCAGGTTGGCCGGGGACACGAAATCGTTGGGCAGAAAGCCCACCATCCGCGGCAGGATGAACTTGCGCGAACGCAGGCTCCAATAGACCTTGGCGGCGACCTTGCTGGCTTCGCCGGCGATGTCCATGCCGCTGACGCCGTTGCCGATCACCAGGACGCGCTTGCCCGCCAGCGACGCGTTGTCGAAATACTGCCCCGAATGCAGCACCTCGCCGGTGAAGGTATCCAGGCCGGGAATCTGCGCATGCCGGGGAATCTGGTAGCGCCCGTGACACAGCGCCACCCCGTCGAAGGTCTCCCGGCGACGGGTCCCGCCGGACTCGATCTCCACCGCCCAGCCATCGCCCTCGGCCTTCACCGAAACCACCCGGGACCGGCAGTGGATATGGCGTTCGAGGTCGAAGCGGGCGGCGTAGGCATCGAGGTAGCGCCGCACGTCGTGGACATTGGGAAAGGTGTCGCTGATGTCCTCGGGATAGAAGTCGGAAAAGAAACTGGTGTCCTTGGAGTTCTGGAAGCGCGTGGTGGAGTACGTGCCGGCCTCTTTGTCCCGCTTGAGGTTCCAGACCCCGCCCAGGGTGTCCTGGGCCTCATAGACCACCGGCTGGTGCCCCTCTTCCAGCAGCGACTTGGCCATCACCAGGCCGCCGGGGCCGGCACCGATCACGCAGATCCTCCGCGCCCCGGGCGTGGCCGCCGGCTCGCCCTGGGCCAGGGCGTTGTAGGTCTTGAGCTGGAACGGATAGCCGGGCAGCGCCAGTTTCTGCGCGCTGCCTGGCGGATGCAGGCGGTGCCAGGCCGGCGCCGCCCCTGCGACCCACTGCGCAGCCAGCTCGGCCAGTTCGCCGTCCGCCGCCAGCTCCCGACCGCTGTAGAAAATGCCGTCCGGCCAGGCCGTATCCGCCGAGCCTGCGGCCAGGGCCTGCAAGGCGCTGGCCAGTCGTTCGCCGGCCTCGGCGAGAGAGCCGGCGACAAAGGCCAGGCGCACTTTGAGCCCTTCGCGGCCGACTTGCAGGGTGTAGGCCAGGTCCCGCAGCCGCAGCTGCGGATGGGCGCGCAGGTGGGCCAGCTGGCTGTCCAGGACGCTGGCCAGTTGCGCCGGGGTCCGGGCGGAGAACACCAGCAATTGCGCGCTGGCGTCGGCGCCGCGGGTATCGGCCGGCGGGCAGTATTGCTCGACGATCACATGGGCGTTGACCCCGAAGCCATAACTGTTGATGGCGGCGCGCCGCGGCGCCGCGGCATCGGCCCAGGGCTGGTTCTGCGCGCTGATGCGCAATGTGCTGGAGGACCACAAGCGGGCGACGTCCTCGGCGGTGACCCCGGGCACCCCGGGCTTGATGCCTTGCTGCAAGGCGAACACCACCTTGATCAGCGCCGCCATGCCGGAGGCCACTTCGCTGTGGCCGATGCAGGGTTTCAAGCTGCCCAGGGCGCAGTCCCGGGTGGCCGCTGCGGCCGCACCCTGTTCGGCGAACACCGCCTCCAGGGCGCTCACCTCGACGCTGTCGCCCAGCAACGAGCCCGTGGCGTGGGTTTCGATGTAGCCCAGCGCTTGCGGCGCCACGCGGGCATCCGCCAGCGCGTCGAGCATGGCGCTGCGCATGCCGTCCTGGTTGGGCGCGGTGAGCGAGGAGGAACGCCCGCCGTGGTTGACGCTGCTGCCCTTGATCACCGCCGCGATCCGGTCGTTGTCGGCGAGCGCCTGGGCCAGCGGCTTGAGAATCACCACCGCCGCGCCTTCGGAACGCACGTAGCCGTTGGCCCCGGCCTGGAAGGAACGGGTGGTCTGGTCGGGGCTCAACAGGCCCATGGCGTCGTAGCTGTGGAAATACTCCGGGGACAGCAACAGGTTGACCCCGCCCACCACCGCTTGCTCGCACTCGCCCTGGCGCAGGGCGCGGATCGCCCGGTGCAGGGCCACCAGGGACGACGAACAGGTGGTCTCGATGCATTCGCTAGGGCCGAAGAGGTCCAGGGTGTGGGACAGCCGATTGGCGACCATGGACGCCAGCTGCCCGGTGGCCAGGTAGCCCTTGTTCTCTGCATCCTGCGCCGCCGCGACCCCGTAGTCGTTCTGCGAGGCGGCGATGAACACCCCAGTGCGCCGCTGGCTGAACGCCTGGGCGCCGATACCGGCGTCCTCCAGGGCGCGCCAGGTGTAGGTGAGCATCAGTCGCTGCTGCGGGTCGATCAGTTGCGCCTCCTTGGGCGCCACCTGGAAAAACACCGGGTCGAAGTCGAACGCGTCCGCGATGAACCCGCCCCACAGCGGCCTGTCGGCCTGGGCCAGATGCGGGCGCATCAGGGCCGCGCTGGTCATGCAATTGCGCCCGGCCAGGACGTTGGCCCAGAAGGTTTCCTTGTTCGGCGCCTGGGCGAAGCTGCAGGCCATGCCGACGATGGCGATGTCCTGCTGCGCAGCGTCGCCCTGCCCGGCCGGCCTGTCGTTGCGCGTGGGCTCCTGGGCCATGGCCGTCGGCGAGGTTTGCGCCGGGGACAGAACCAACTGCGCAATGGCCGCCGGGCTGGCGTGCCGAGCCAGGTCGCTCAGCGCCAGTTGCGTGTCGAACCGCTGGTTGAGCCGGGCGAGAAAGGCATTGGCCGCGATCGAATTGCCGCCGATCTCGACGAACAGGCTGTCGGGCTGGATGTCTTCCACCCCCAGCAATACCTGCCATTGCTCGATGATGTAACGCTCGACCTCCCCCGCCCCCGCGGCATTGGCCTGCGAGGTCACGGAAATGGGCCGTTGCCCCAGCAGCTTGCGGTCGACCTTGCCGTTGGGCGTCAACGGCAGGCGCTCGATGGGCAGCAGGAAACTCGGCACCATGAAGCCGGGCACGCGCTCGCCGAGCCAGGTCTTCAGGCGTCCGGCCAGGGAGGCGTCCGGCAGGTTCGGGCTGCGCGGGACGAAGTAGCCCACCAATTGCCCGGAACCGGCCTGCTGCCGGGCCACGACCACCGCTTGCAGGACCTCGGGATGGCTGTCCAGCTGGGCTTCGATATCGCCCGTTTCCACCCGGTAGCCGCGGATTTTCACCTGGTTGTCGATCCGGCCCAGGTGCAGCAACAGGCCGTCGGCCCGCCAGCAGGCCAGGTCGCCCGTGCGGTACAGCTTGCCGGCGCTTTCGAAGGGGTTGTCGATGAACTTTTCGGCCGTCAGGTCGGGGCGGTTCAAATAGCCTTCGGCCAGGCCCGCCCCGGCGATGCACAACTCCCCCGGCTCGCCGATGGCGCAATGGCTGCCGTCGTCGCGCAGCAGGTACAGCCGGGTGTTGGCGATGGGCCGGCCGATGGAAACCGGCTGTCCGGGCTCAAGCTTTTGCAGGGTCGACCAGATGGTGGTTTCGGTCGGCCCGAACATGTTCCAGACGCTATTGCCGGCCTGCTCGAAACAGCCCTTCAGGGCATCCGGCAACGGCTCGCCGCCACAGAGGATGCGCAATGGCGCCGCGGGCTGCCAACCGGCATGGAACAGCATCGTCCAGGTCGCCGGCGTCGCCTGCATGAGGGTGGGCCGGACCTGGGCGATCAGGCTCATCAACTGGCTGGCATCGCCCGCGGTCTCGGCCGGACAGATATGGCAGCGCCCGCCGACGATCAACGGCAGGAGCAACTCCAGCCCGGAAATATCGAAGCAATGGGTGGTCACCGCCAGCAAGGTGTCGTCGGCCTGCATGCCGGGCTCTTCGGCCATCGACAGGAGAAAGTTGCTCAGCGCCCGGTGGCTGATCATCACCCCCTTGGGTTGGCCGGTGCTGCCGGAGGTGTAGATGATGTAGGCCAGGCTGTCGGGAGCCGCTGCCGGCTCCGGCCAGGGGCTCTGGCAGGCGGCCACGAGCGGCCACTGGCGGTCCAGGGCGAGGCTGCGGCAGTGCTCGCCCAACAGGGCGGCGAGGGTCGGCTCGAGCGCGGCCTGGGTCAGCACCCAATGGCTGTCGCTGTCCTCGAGCATGTAGCGCAAGCGCTGCTCGGGGTACGTGGGGTCCAGCGGGATGTAGGTGGCTCCGACGCGGGCGATGGCGAGCATCGCCACCACCAGGTCGAGGGAGCGGTTCATGAACAGGGCGACCCGCGAGCCGGCGCCCACCCCTTGCCCGGCCAGGTAGGCGGCCAGCTGAGCGCTTTTTTCCGCCAGCTGGCGATAGCTCAGGCTGTGCCGGGCATCCGCCAGGGCTATCGCGTCCGGCGTGGCCCGCGCCCTGGCGTCGAACAGCTGATGAAAGCCTTCTGCGTTGTCGAAGGCGCGCGCGTTGGCGCTCCACGCCACTGGAACAGGATTGACTGACATGGGCTACTCCCCCGAACGGCCGGTGATTTCGTTGAGAAGGATGTTGATGTTGCTCAAGTCCTTGCCGAACTGATTGATCGAATGGCTGTACTTGAGATGGTTGGGGCGGGTGTATTTGATGAAGTTGGCCAGCGAACCCGTTGCGCTCAGATCGACGAACAACGACTGATTGCCGGCGCTGGAAAGGTGCTGGATCAACCCATGGAAATCGACGGGCTGGCGAATGATGCGCCACAGATAGTCCCGGGCATTGGCCAGGTCGCCGGCATGGATGGCCCGGGCCAGCGTCGACGAGTAGTAAGGGATGGTGGGCGCGCTGAAGGCGATGCCATCCAGGATCGACAGGATCTGCTCCCGGGCCGGCTCGATATGGCTGGAGTGAAAGGGATACTGCACGGGCAGCTCGATGCAGATCACCCCCATGCCGTCCAGGCCGCGCTTGATCCGGGCCAGGTCCGCCTGGGCGCCGGCGACGCAGAAATTGTCGGCGAAGTTGATCCCGGCCAGCTCCACCCCGCGGTAAAGCTCGGGATGCTGCCGAAGGTGCTCCGCGGGGGCCAGGACGCTGAGCATCCCGCCCTTGGGCCCATGCTCGGCCAGCACCCGCGCCTGGCGCAGGGTCAGGCGCAGCCCGTCCTGCCAGGACAGGCAGCCGGCGACCGTCAAGCCGATGTACTCGCCCAGGCTGTAGCCCAGCACAGCCTTGGGCTCGACCCCTTCGGCGCGCAGCGTGGCGGTCAGGCTGTAGCCGATGGCGAACAGTGCGGGGTGGGTTTGCAAGATCGAGTCGAACGGCTCATAGACCCGACGCGATTCGTCGTAGATGACCTTGACCAGGGAGAATCCCTCCTGCGCTTCCACCAGCGCGCTGCAGGCATCCATTTGCTGGCGGAAGACGGGATTGTGCTGGTACAGCTCGCGGCCCATCTGGAAGTACTGGGTGCCCTGCCCGCCATACATGAAGAGCGTGTCCTGCTTCGGCGAGGCGACCGGAGCCGGCGTCGGCGCCGCGGCAGGCGGCGCGATGACCATCGGCGCCTTGAGAATCTTGTCGGTGAGCTTGGTCAGGACAGTGCCCGGCCCGAGTTCTTCGATCGGGTGGATATCCCGGGCCAGCAGCCAGGAAACGCTTTCGTACCATTTCACCGGGTGGGTGATCTGCCCGCTGAGGATGGCGGCGTAGTCCTGTTGCGGATAAGGCCGGGCGGTCATGTTCGAGACGACCGGGGTCGACAGGGGCTGCAGCTCGAACCCGGCCAGGTAGCCGGCGAACTCGCGCTCGACGTCCTGCATGTAGCGCGAGTGAAAGGCGGCGCTGACATTCAGCGGGAAATAGCTGGCGCCGGCCTGCTCGAAGACGGCCCGGGTCCGTTCGCCGGCAATATCGTCGCGCAGCCCGGAAAGAATGATCTGATCCGGCGAATTGATATTGGCCAGGTCGATGGCGTCCAGACCCTGGTCGCGCAGGAGGCGGCGCACGGTTTCCTCGCTCAGCCCCAGCACGGCGGCCATGCCGCCCCTGGGTGCCTGGCTCATCAGTTGGCCTCGCCGCTGGACCAGTCGCAGCCCGGTGGCGAAGTCGAAACCTCCGGCCGCGAACAGTGCGCAGTACTCGCCCAGGGAGTGACCGGCGAAATACGCTACCTGCTCGTTGCCGGAAGCGTTCTGCCGGCGATCCAGGTAGGTCAGCGCGCTGACCGTGTACAGCGCCGGCTGGGTGTATTCGGTCTGGTTCAGGCACTGATCCGGGTCTTCGAGGCACAGCTCGACGATGGAGTAACCGAGAATGTCGCTGGCCAGGTCCGTATAGGTTTTGAATTTGCCGAAAACCTCCTCGCCCATGCCCTTGAATTGCGAACCCTGGCCGGGAAAAACATAGATCTTTTGCATTGAGTCACCTTTTGACAGGTACAGGCGTGCCTCAAAGACATATTTGATTCAGGCATGCCGCACGCTCGGGCTGCAACAAGATTGCCGCAGGCTATAGAGGAGAAGAGTTGATAAAACCAAGCAACTTAAAGAGGAACTTAGAGCCCAATCGACACAGCCATCTAATGGCCATCAGCGCAACTTTCTAACATCAGAAAAAACGTATCACAGGAGATTAACAGCCTTTGTAAAAAAGTGTTAAGCGCACTTTGTGAAATATTCTTAATCCTCCTGAAGATCATGAGAGCGGACGAGCAACTCGCCATTTAAAAAATAAAATATCCAATAAAAACAACAACTAATGATCGTAAAAATACTGTAATCAGGGTTTGAGAAAGGCCTTGACCTGAAAAGCAGGGACAAAATTTAATATATAAATTTGACGCTGGATCGATGTTCTACAGCTTGCTGAAGGACTTCCGAAAAGCATTCAAATACAAAAACTTGAAGCCAGCCCGTCACTTGACCAGATTCGTTATTTAACTAGATAGTTATCAAGATCGGACAAAGAAGAATTAACCTCCAACAGGTCAGGCATTAACAGCATGAAAAGATTTTCATGAAACTTCTGACGCTTACTTATTGCTGTTCGAAACAGCCTTGAGGAGCCAACCTGGCTTCATAGTGCGACTCGGGTTCTTGGTCAGCGCCGCCGGCTGGTGGCCATGCCCCCCGCGCCAACTATTTCGTTTTAACCCCGAGAACAAAACGCTATCAGCGCCTTATGCCTCGAGTGGGCCTTGGCCCTGGATGCTCGCAACCATGGGGTCTGCAGTGAACGGCACAGCGACTGCGTGCCGCCGCCAGCCACGCAAGACCGCCCTTTTCTCCTTTCACATCCGCCTCGACAGGCCGGGAAGCACACCTAGACTCTCACGCAATACGGGACATGGACGGCCCCCCCACATGGCCAGGCAACGGATGCGCTTATCCGCTGCCGAGGCCACCTGCCGCACCTGCCCCGCATTGCAATCTTCCGGCTATCCGCAAGCCAGGTTCCCCCGGGACAAGGAGGTCCATGAGGCAAAGACACACCGCACTCTTGATGAAGATGACAGCCTGAATCGAACCTATTGGAGTACACCCAATGAACGGACACACCAATCCCTCCTTTGACGAAGCCATGCCACTGGGGGCGTCTGACGCGCAATTCATCAATGACCTGCATGAGCTACTGGAGCGCCATGGCAACCTGGATCGCTTCGGACTCTGCCTGCTGCACGATCATTTCGCGGTGGCCGACGACGAGATTCTCCTCGAAGGCAACGACCACGATGCCCGTACCCTGCACCTGGACGTGGTCAAGCGCAGCGACCTGCCGGACAGCAAGTTCACCAGCTGGCGCATCGGCGGCCCTCGCGCCGAAGCGCTGACCGCCTGCGCCATGGACAAGTGCAAGGTCGAGGCCCTGACCGCCTGTGCCATGGACAAGTGCAAGGTCGAAGCCCTGACTGCCTGCGCCATGGACAAGTGCAAGGTCGAAGCCCTGACTGCCTGCGCCATGGACAAGTGCAAGGTCGAAGCCCTGACCGCCTGCGCCATGGACAAGTGCAAGGTCGAAGCCCTGACCGCCTGCGCCATGGATAAATGCAAGTAATCCCGCCCCCTGCCGATGGCCAGTGGCGGGCACGGGAAGCCGACCGGCTGCCGTGCTCGTCCTGGCTCGCGCAGTTTTACCGGCGGCGTCACGGCGCCCTGCTCGGCTCCGGTACCGCGGCCCTGGAACTGGCCTTGCAGCAGTTGGGCGTGATGCCCGGCTGGCGGGTCGCGGTGCCGGCTGCCACCTGCCATCAGGTGGTGGCCGCCGTGCTCAATGCCGGCGCGGTGCCGGTCATTATCGAAAACGCCGCCGAACTGCTGCTCAGCCCGGCCGCCCTCGCCCCCCATGTCCATGGCCTGGACGCGGTGATCGCGGTCCATCAGTACGGCTTGCCCTGCGATATCCCGGCCTTGCGCCGGCAACTGGGCGAGCGAGTGCCGATCATCGAGGACAGTGCCGCGGCCTGGGATTTCAACCTCCCCGGCGCGGCGCGAACCATCACCTCCCTGGGCCACGGCAAGCCCCTGGATATCGGTGGCGGCGGCGCACTGTTCGGCGACACCCCGGTGGACGCCGAGATCGATGTCTGGTCCCCGGGCCAGCGTTCCCGTGTGCGCCCGGCGTCGAGCCCGGCCCTGTCGATCCATGCCCTGCCCGCCTTGGTACCCGCCGTCGCCACGGCCCAGGCCCGCACCCGGCGGTTGCGGCAGGAGGTCCCCGAGCTGCTGGCCCGGCTGCGCGAAAACGGCCTGGAACCCTGGGCCGCCGAAGATGCACCGATGCCGAGCTGGCAATTCATCCCGATCCGCACCCGCGATCCGCTGCTGTTCGAACGCCTGCGCTACAGCCCCCATGCCGAGGCCCTGGGCGTCTGCGCCCCGGCCGCCATCGCCCTGCGGGAACTGCCGATGCTCGGCCGCCGCGGCGAGGTGGCCCAGGGACCGCAGCCCAGCCTGGACCTGCATCGCAGCTGGGTGCTGCTGGAGCCTTTCGCCGCGCTCGACCAGCCACAACGCCTCGAGGCCTGGGCCGGAGGCCAACGATGAGCCCAGCCCGACACGATTTGAACCTGCCCTTCAGCCCGGGCCCGCGGGTCCGCCAATTGGCGGACTACGCCGGCAGCGGCCAGACCCTGGTGCAGGAACAGCTGCTGGGGGTGGCCGGCGCCCGAGTGCTGTTCGCCAACTACGCGGCGATCCGCGCCGACTTCGACGGCCCCTGGGACACCCCTCCCGGCACGGGCGAGCAGGCCGCCATCGACCGCTGGCTGCTGCACAACGCGGCCTTTATCTCCAGCAGCCAGGCCGCAGCCCAGGGCATCAACACCCCGATCGCCCTCGACCCGCGCCGCGTGCCGGCCTGGCGCCCGCCGCGCTATGGCCGCGCCGCCGTGCTCTGCGCGCCGGCCAGCGAACAGGTGCTGTTCGATATCAAGGGTATCGGCGTACCGCCGGACGAAGCCCCGGTGCTGCCGTATTCCAACGGTCTGCTGACCCTGGCCGAAGCGGTGCACGAAGTGCTGATGGAACACCTGGTGTTCGCCGCCATGGCCCACGCCGCCATGACTCACAGCAGCAGCGCCATCACACCGCTGCCGGCCTATGCCCTGATCGACCTCGGCTTCGACGCCCTGTGGCACGACGGCCGCGCGCCGGAGCCGGCGGTGCTGCTGTTGCGCCGCCCCTGCACCCGTCCGCGCTGCCAGTGGCAACGCTACTGGCAAGGCGCCGAACTGGCCGGCGCCCTGATGCAGGCCGAGCTGCTGTTGCGCCGTTATGGCCTGACCGCCAGCAGCTGCGGCGCGGTGCGTTTCCAGGTCAGTCGGGAGGCCGGGAGCCTTAAGGTGCAACGCGACGGCGAAGAGCTGCCGGTCAGCCCCGAGGTGGCCCGGACCCTGGAACGCCTGCTGGCGGACAACCGGGGCGCGCCGCTGCTGATCGACGGGGTCAATGTGCAACTGGCCGGCGCGGCCAGGGTCACGCCCCTGCAACTGCAGGTCATGGATTTTGGCCGTTATCGTTTTGCCGAACGCTTCGAACACCACCTGTACGCCTGGATCGATGCCGACTACCAGAACCTCAATGGCCTGTACCTGGCGCCGGGGGATCCGCGCTACGTCCAGCCCGATCCCGAGACCAGCCTGGCCGGGACCGAGGGCGGTTCCTGTTTCGCCGCCCTCGAACGATTGGTCAGCGGCTTTCGCCAGGACCGCGAGCCCGAACGCCTGTGCCGGGCCCTGCGCGCTACGGTGGAAGAAGCCTGCCGGCCGCTGCGCGGGGAGCGCGGCGCCGGCACCACGCCCTGAAGAGACGGAGCCGGCCCTTGCGGCCGGCTCCCCAGGCTGTCAGGCCAGCGGACCGGGCCCGGACAGTTGCTCATACAGCGGCAAGCCGAACAGCAGCACATCGGCGCGCTCCTCGCCGAAACGCGCGATGTTCGGCAGGCGGGCCCAGAGCACCGCGCCGATGGATTGCACGATGTGCTGGCTGGGCACATTGGCGGCCATGATCCAGGCCACCAGGGTTTCCAGGCCGAACTGGCGGCCGAGGATCACCGTGGCGTGGCCCAGGCGCACGCCGATGCCGCTGCCGTGGCGATCGGCGCGCACATAGATCGCCGTTTCTCCGGTGTTGCGGCAGGCCTGGGTGCCCCAGCTGAAGCGGTTGATCGATAGCCAGCCCACCACCTCGCCGCCGCGTTCGAGCACATACACCGGCAGGCCGTCGCGCTTGTACAGGTTGATGTAGAAGGTCACCTCTTCCAGGGTCATGGGCCGGGTCACCGGGGAGTTGGCGCCGGTGCCGGCGGTCTCGTTGAAGATCTCCATCATCGCCGGCAGGTCGGCGTCGCAGGATTCGCGCACGCCCCGGGGCAAGGCCTGAGGCAGCGCCCGGCGGACAAAACCGTTCATGCGCTGGCCCTCTCGGCATACACGCTCATTTTCAACTGGCCGCGGGCCCGGGCCAGGCGCGAACGCACGGTGCCGATGGGCACCCCCAGTTGCTCGGCGGCGTCCTGGTAGCTGATATCGGAGTCCACCAGCAGGTCGATCACCGCGCGCATGTCCGCCGACAAGCCGTCCATGGCCGCCAGGGTGCGGCCCAGCAGGCGCTGGTGTTCGCTGACCTGGCTCGGGTCATGGCCGTGCTCCAGGCTCTCGATCCCCGACTCTTCCAGCACCGTGCATTGCGGCCGGCTGTACAGGCTCTTGAAGTGGTTGCTGACCAGGTTGGTGGCGATCCCGAACAGCCAGGTTTCCGGCTTCGAGGCGCCGATGAACTTGTGCTGGTTGCGCCAGGCTTCCAGGTAGGTCATCTGCATCAGGTCGTCGACATCGGCCTGGTTGAACACCCGCTTATTGATGAAACACCGCAGTTTCTTCTCGCTGCTGCGCGCCAGGCCTCCCAGGTCCAGCTCAATGGCGCCAATGACTTTCACTTCCCTCTGAACGGTACTCGATTCCACGCTTGATACCTCATCACTCACGCTATGCCGACAGTGGCGAGAGAGACAGAGAGCAGCGAGCGTACCAACCTCGATGCATTTTCAATTCATTGATTTATAAGACTTTAATTTTAATAAGCGCCCGCTTTTTGCCATTTGTTGCACTTTCGACAAAATCCCCGTGCCAGTTCTGGCACGGCGTTTCCAGACCGGCGCCGGCCATGGAACCAGCGGCCGCCCGCGACCACTCAGGACACACCAGTACTGCGGTGGATTGCGCGCCTGTCATGAAAATCAACAGCTACAACGACGTCCTGCCCCTGGACCTGTTGCCCCGTCCGCCCTTCGCCGCGGAGACGGCCTCGGCCACGGCGAAAAACCCGCTGATCGACTCCATGGAAGAGGTGGCGCTGAAGTTCAGCGAAAGCGTCGAGCGCCACAGCAAGAGCCTGGACGAACGACAGATCAGCGAGTCCACCCGCGGCCAACAACGGGTGGAGCGGATCGAAAAGCTCGCCGAGCTCTACCGCCTGCTCGACCACAGCGACCAGCCGAGCCTCGAACAACAGGCGCGGCGCATGCAGCAGGTGCTGCAGCAACAGCCGTCGCTGCAGGCCGCCCTGAGCCTGGGGGACCAGGACCCGGCGCGGACCGACATCCTCCTGCAGCAGGCCCTGCGCCTGGCCATGAACGAAGGCCGGGAAAGCGAAGCGCAAAGCACCCGGGGCCTGATCGACGAGCTGCGCCAGGTGCATGGCGAGCGAATCCGCGCCGGCTTCAACACCGCCAGCGCCATCGCCCTGTTCAGCCGCGACCCGGAACAACGCAGCGCCATGCGCCAGCTGTACTACCAGGCCATCGTCGGCCAGCAGCCCCTGGCCAGCCTGCTGGAGTCCTTGCTCGAACGCTTTGGCGACGAGCAGTTGGGCCGTGGCCTGCGCACCCTGCAACGGGCCCTGGCCGACGATATCGCCGCCCTCGCGCCATCCCTGCCCGGCGGCGTGCTGGGCTCGATGCTGCGGGGCCTGGGCTCCTGCGGCCAGCTCAACAACCTGCTCAAGGCCTGCCAGGCACTGCTCGAACGCTTGAGCCAGCAACAATCCCGCAGCGGCATGACGCCCCTGGCCATGGGCAAGCGTGTGCTGCGCTTCTGCGCCAACGGCTTCTTCGCCCGCGACCTGACCCTGCTCGGCGAAGACACCCTGGGCCAGGCGCCGCACCTGCTGCCCTGGTTCTTCAACGGCCTGTACCCGCTGCTGCAGAACCTGCCCCTGGTGCTGTGGAAAGACCTCAAGACCCGGCAGAACGGCCTGCGCCTGCTGCACAACCTGATGGACGAACTGGCCCGCCAGGAACGCCAGGCCATGGGCCTGGGCGATAGCCTGGGCAACACGCCGCGGGGCCTGCGATGAACCGCCTGATCCACAGCCTCAACCGCCTG
Source organism: Pseudomonas sp. NPDC089530 (assembly GCF_050280705.1). Lineage (NCBI taxonomy): Bacteria > Pseudomonadati > Pseudomonadota > Gammaproteobacteria > Pseudomonadales > Pseudomonadaceae > Pseudomonas > Pseudomonas sp. NPDC089530. Next base: position 98,511 of record NZ_JBNNVU010000005.1, read on the forward strand.
GCCCTGGCGGTGATGCGGCGCACCGAGATCGTCGGCGCGGTGATGGTCATGGCCATCGTGTTCATGATGATCCTGCCGCTGCCCACCGCCCTGGTGGATGTGCTGATCGCCCTGAACATCTGCATTTCCTCGCTGCTGATCGTGCTCGCCATGTACCTGCCGCGGCCGCTGGCGTTCTCCACCTTTCCCGCGGTGCTGCTGTTGACCACCATGTTCCGCCTGTCGCTGTCCATCGCCACCACCCGGCTGATCCTGTTGCAACAGGACGCCGGGCACATAGTCGAAGCCTTCGGCAGCTTCGTGGTCGGCGGCAACCTGGCGGTGGGCCTGGTGATCTTCCTGATCCTGACCATCGTCAACTTCCTGGTGATCACCAAAGGCTCGGAACGGGTCGCCGAGGTGGCCGCGCGTTTCACCCTGGACGCCATGCCCGGCAAGCAGATGTCCATCGACAGCGACCTGCGGGCCAACCTGATCAACGTCCGCGAAGCCCGCCAGCGCCGCGAGCAACTGTCCAAGGAAAGCCAGCTGTTCGGCGCCATGGACGGCGCCATGAAGTTCGTCAAGGGCGACGCCATCGCCGGCCTGGTGATCGTCTTCATTAACCTGATCGGCGGGTTTTCCATCGGCGTCCTGCAAAACGGCATGGAGGCCGGCGAGGCCATGCACCTGTACTCGGTGCTGACCATCGGCGACGGCCTGATCGCGCAGATCCCGGCCCTGCTGATTTCTCTCACCGCGGGCATGATCATTACCCGGGTGGCGCCGGACAGTCAGGCCGGGGACGCCAACATCGGCCACGAGATCGCCGAGCAGCTGACCAGCCAGCCCAAGGCCTGGGTGTTTTCCTCCCTCGGCATGCTCGGCTTCGCCGCCATTCCCGGCATGCCCGGCCTGGTGTTCGTCAGCATCAGCCTGGTCTGCCTGTCCGGCGGGTTGATCCAGCTGTGGCGCATCCGCCAGAAGCAGATCCTTCAGGACCAAGCCGGCGTCGCGCGCAACGCCGCTCCCGAGCTCAACGGCCGCGAGGATATCCGCCGTTTCAACCCGTCGCGGCCGTACCTGCTGCAATTCCATCCCAGCCACCAGAGCAGCCCCGCCGTCGAGCAACTGCTGCACGGCATCCGCCAGCGGCGCAATACCCTGGTGCACCAGTTCGGCCTGACCCTGCCGTCCTTCGAGCTGGAGTTCAGCACCCAGTGCGCCGAGGACGAGTTCTGCTTCTGCGTCTACGAAGTGCCGCTGATCCACGCCACCTTCGCCAGCGACCGGGTGGCGGTACCGCTGCGCCAGTGCGGCGAGCTGCATGACGGTGAGCCGGGGCGCATCGAGCGCGACGAAGGCCAGTGGGTCTGGTTCGCGCCGGACCACTCGCTGCTGCGCATGAGCAGCGTCGAGCCGGTCAGCGCCGAGGAACTGATCCTGGAGCGCATGAGTCGCGCCTTCCAGGCCACCGGGCCGCGTTTTATCGGCCTGCAGGAAAGCAAGGCGATCCTCGGCTGGCTGGAAAGCGAGCAGCCGGAGCTGGCCCAGGAGCTGCAGCGGACCCTGCCCCTGGCGCGGTTCGCCGCGGTGCTGCAACGGCTGTCGGCGGAGCTGGTGTCGTTGCGTTCGGTGCGCCCGATCGCCGAGACCCTGATCGAACAGGGCCAGCACGAACGCGACCTGAACGCCCTCACCGACTACGTGCGCATCGCCCTCAAGGCGCAGATCTGCCACCAGCACGCCGACCAGGGCGCGCTGCACGCCTGGCTGCTGACCCCGGAAACCGAAGTGCTGCTGCGCGACGCCCTGCGCCAGAGCCAGCACGAAGCCTACTTCGCCCTGGAACCGGAGCTGGGCAGCGCCCTGCTGGAGCAGCTGCGCGAAGCCTTCCCGTTGCGGGCGCTGCCGGCACCGGTGCTGCTGGTGGCCCAGGACCTGCGCAGCCCGCTGCACGGTCTGCTCAACGACGAATTCAACCATGTCCCAGTGCTGTCCTTCGCCGAGCTGCTGTCCAGCATTCAGGTGCAGGTGCTGGGACGCTTCGACCTGCAAGAGGCCCAGGCCATGCTGGCCTGACGGAGTACGACCATGAAACCCGAGATGATGTATGAACTGCGCGTGCTCACCGGCCTGCACCGGGGCGCGGCCCTGCCGCTGACCGGCGGCGAATGGAGCATCGGCTCCTCCAACGGCGCCGACCTGGCGCTCTACGACCCCGGGATCAAGGACCGCCACTGCCTGCTGCGGCTGGTGGACGACACCTGGTCCCTGGCGCGTAAGGACGGCCCGGTGACCGACAGCGAGGGGCACAAGGTCGATGCCATCGCCACCCTGCAACCGGGCACGCCCTTCGCCCTCAACGGCGTCTGGCTGTCGGTGGTCAGCGCCAATACCGAATGGCCCGAGGAGGAGCAGTCGCCGCCGCTGACCGAGGTCGAAGGCGAAGCCGATCTCGCGCCAGTGCCCCTCAGCGCCGAGCGCGACGGGCCCTTGCCCCGCCCGGTGGCGCCGTCCCGCTCGCTGCTGGGGCCGGTCCTGTTGCTGGGCGCCCTGCTGCTGTTCCTCGGCACACTGATCTGGGGCCTCAACCGCCAGGACCCGGTGCCAGCGCTGCCCGTCGCGCCGACCCGCACTGAACTGAAGGACGCCGCTGCGGTGCGCCAGGTGCTGGAGGGCATGCTCAAGGAGCGGGAGTTGCAGAACCGGATCAGCCTGGTCGAGGAACCAGGCAAGATCGTCCTCAAGGGCCGCTTCGACGAAGACGACCTGCTGCAATCCACCGAGCGCATGCTGCTGCGCTTCGAGCAGCAGTACCGCAGCCCGCTGCAAGTGCTCAGCGCCCTGCCCCCGGCCACCGACGTGCTGCCGTTCAGCATCGTGCAGATCAGCAACGCACGGCTGCCCAACGTGCTGACCAGCGACGGCCGTCGGCTGTTCCTCGGCGACGAGGTGGCCGGGGTGCGCCTGGTGGATATCGACGAGCACAAGGTGGTGTTCGAAGGCGAGCAACGCGTCGAGTTGAGCTGGTGATGCAGGCAGCCATCGAACGCCTCGAGCACTGGCGCCAGCAGCACCAGCAACGCCTGGCGCACTGCGCGCTGGTGAGCATCCGCGGGCGCATCGTCGGGGTCAGCGGCATCCTCCTGCACAGCCGCATGCCCCGGGCACGGATCGGCGACCTCTGCCAGATCCGCCGCGCCGACGGCAGCGAGGTGATGGCCGAGATCGTCGGCTTCGACCGCCAGCACACCCTGCTCGCCGCCCTCGGGCCGCTGGACGGCATTGCCATCGGCGCGCCGGTCACGCCGCTGTTCCAGCCCCATGGCCTGTTGGTGGACGAGCGCCTGCTGGGCTGCGTGCTCGACGGCTTCGGCCGCGCCCTCGGCGGCGAGGGCCCTGAGGCCTTCGCCCCGGCGGGAACCCTGGGCGCCCTGCCGGTGATCCGCGATGCCCCGGCGGCCACCGAGCGGCCGCGGATCGAGGCGCCCCTGGCCACCGGGCTGCGGGCCATCGACGGCTTGCTGACCCTGGGCGAAGGCCAGCGCGTGGGGGTGTTCGCCGGCGCCGGGTGCGGCAAGACCACCCTGCTCGCCGAACTGGCGCGCAACACCCCGTGCCAGGCCATCGTCTTCGGCCTGATCGGAGAGCGTGGGCGCGAGCTGCGGGAGTTCCTCGACCACGAACTGGACGAGGAACTGCGCAGCCGCACGGTGCTGGTCTGCGCCACCTCGGACCGCAGCAGCATGGAACGGGCCCGCGCCGCCTTCACCGCCACGGCGATCGCCGAGGGTTTTCGCCAGCAAGGCAAGTCGACCCTGCTGATCATCGACTCCCTGACCCGTTTCGCCCGGGCCCAGCGTGAGATCGGCCTGGCCAGCGGCGAACCGGCCGGACGCGGCGGCCTGCCGCCCTCGGTGTACAGCCTGCTGCCGCGTCTGGTGGAACGGGCCGGGCGTACCCGCGACGGGGCGATCACCGCGCTGTACTCGGTGCTGATCGAACAGGACTCGATGAACGACCCGGTGGCCGACGAGGTGCGCTCGCTGCTGGACGGCCACATCGTGCTGTCGCGGCGCCTGGCCGAGCGCGGGCATTACCCGGCGGTGGACGTCCTCGCCAGCCTCAGCCGGACCATGGGCAATGTGGTGGGAACCGAACAGCAGCATGGCGCCACCCAGTTGCGCCGGCTGATGGCCGCCTACCAGCAGGTGGAGATGCTGCTCAAGCTCGGCGAGTACCAGCCGGGCAACGACCCGCTGACCGACTGCGCCGTGGATTCACGGGCGCGGATCGAGGCCTTCCTGCAGCAAGCGTTGCGCGACCCGGCGTCGCTCGACGAAACCCTGGACCACCTCCTACAGGTAACCGCCGATGTCCCACTCTGATGCCGAGACCCAGGCCCCGGCCAACGACCCGCAGTTGGCCGGGCTGACGCCGACCCTGGACCTGCTGGCGCCGATCCGCCGCCATCGGCTGACCATGGCCGAGCAGGCCTGGCAGCGCCAGCGCACGGTGCTCGATGCCCTGCACACGCGCCTGACGCAGATGGCCACCGAGCTGCAACAGCTGCGCGACAGCCAGCACCAGGCGCGCCAGGAGCAGCACCAGCGGCACAGCCAGCGGCGCCTGCCGCTGCACGAGATGAACCGCTGGCTGGCCGGCGAACAGCAGGCGCTGCGGCGGATCGAGCGCTTCGAGCAGCACTTCAAGGCGCTGCAGGAGGAGTACCGGCAACAGCAGCACTGGACCGACGACAGCCAGCAGCAACTGCGCCGCCGTCAGCGCGACATGGAAAAACTCGACTACCTGCGGGACCTGTCCCGGGAGGCCTCATGACCCCGCGTGCCGCCGTACCCAAGCCGACGCCCCGGCCCCCGGAACCGCCGCGCCCGCGCCAGGAACCCCCCACCGGCAACTGGCCCGTGCGCCATGAAGCGGCCCGCGAACTGCGGGGCGAGACCCGGGATGAAAGCGAATGCTTCGAGCAACTGCTGGCGTCTCTGGACGGCCCCGGCCAGGGCGCCGTGGCGGATTTTTGCGGCGACGGCGGCGGCCACCAGCAGCCCTCGCGCCAGGACCCGGAGCCCGGCGGCTACGCCCCCGTGGCCAACCCGCAGACCAGGGCACTGTGGCAAAGCCTGTTGGTGCGCCTGGAGCAGCACCTCGGCGAACTCGACCAGGGCCCGCTGGAAGTCCAACTGGAGATGCCGAACCTGGGGTCGGTGGCGGTGCGGGTGCTGCCCCGTGGCCGCGAGCTGGAGATTGCCCTGCACTTTGCCCGGGAGCGGGCCTGGCAGTACTGCGCGGCCCAGCGCCAGGCCAGCGCCGCCTGGCTCGGCCAACAGCTGGGGCGCCCGGTGCGTCTCATCCTGCAACGGGAGGCCCACTGACATGGCCGCCCAGCCACTGCAATTGCGCCCCATGGGCGCTGCCGAAGCCCAGGTCCGCGAACGCCTGGGGGCCGGCCTGAGCCTCAGGCTAGCAGCGCCCCAGGCCACCACCCTGCACCTGCGCCTGGCCCCCGCCGCGTTTACCCAGGCACCGCGCAGCGCTATCGAATGCGCCTGCGGTCTGCTCTGGCTGGACGATGCCCAGGCCCTGCTCAGCCGACTTTCCGCCTGCCCGGCGATCCTCGGTGAAAGCTCGACGGTGCCCGACGACTGCGACTGGTACTGGCCGCTGTACAACCACTACCTGGCCGCGGAACTGCAGAGCCTGCTCAGCCCCCTGCGGGTGGTGACGGCCGCCTCGGCCCCGGGGCTGGACTGTTTGCTGGAGCTACGCGACGCGGCCGGGGCAGCCGGTCAAAGAGCTGTCAGCCGCGCACGGATCCCCGCCGCCACCCTGCTCAACCTGTTGCAGCACCCGGACTGGCAGGCCCCGGCCAGCCCCTCAACCACAACGGACTGGCCACTGCGCCTGCCCCTGCTGCTGGGCCATTGCCCACTGAGCGTGGCGCAACTGGCCGCCCTGCGCCCGGGCGATGTGCTGCTGGCCGAACAGCCGCTGTTCTCCCCCGAGGGCCACGGCTACCTGCAACTCGGCGCCTGCCGCCTGCACCTGCGGCCACTGCCCGGGACGGCCCTGCGCTTCACCCTCGACGAACTGGAAGACCTGCCCATGAATGCCTCCCTCGATCATTTCGCCCTGGCCGACAGCCAACCCCTGAATCCGCCGCAGGCGCCCTACCCCGACGACGGCCAGGTCGACCACGACCCCGCCGCGCCGGCAGCCCCCGGACGTTTCGACGACCTGCCCCTGGCCCTGACCCTGCGCGCCGGCAGCCTGACCCTGAGCCTGGGCCAGCTGCGCAACCTGAGCGTCGGCTCGGTGCTCAGCTTCAGCGGCTGCGCCCCGGGCCAGGCCACCCTGTGCCAGGGCGAACGGCCCCTGGCCCAGGGCGAGCTGGTGGATATCGACGGCCGCCTGGGGCTGCAGATCACCCGCCTGGAGCCGCGCCCGTGAACCTGCAGGACGTCGATCCGCTGACCCTGGCGCTGTTTCTCGGCGCACTGTCGCTGGTGCCGCTGCTGATGATGATCTGCACCGCCTTCCTGAAGATCGCCATGGTGCTGCTGATCACCCGCAACGCCATCGGCGTGCAGCAGGCGCCGCCGAACATGGCGCTGTACGGCATCGCCCTGGCCGCGACCCTGTTCATCATGGCCCCGGTGTTCAGCGACATGGGCCAGCGCGTCAAGCAGCTGCCCCAGCGCATGAATGACTTCGCCGCCCTGGAAAGCGGCGCCACCCAGGTGCTGGAACCCCTGCGCCGGTTCATGACCCGCAACGTCGACCCGGACATCCAGACCCACCTGTTGGACAACACCCAGCGCATGTGGCCGGCGGCGATGGCGGCCAAGGCCAGCCGCGACGACCTGCTGCTGATCGTCCCGGCCTTCGTGCTCTCGGAGCTGCAGGCGGGGTTCCAGATCGGCTTTCTGATCTACGTGCCCTTTATCGTCATCGACCTGATCGTCTCCAACATCCTGCTGGCCCTGGGCATGCAGATGGTCGCGCCGATGACCATCTCGCTGCCGCTGAAGATCCTCCTGTTCGTGCTGGTGGACGGCTGGACCCGGCTGCTCGACGGCCTGTTCTACAGCTACCTGTGAGGGCGCCATGGATACCTTGACCCTGTTCAAGCAGGCGATGCTGCTGGTGGTGGTGCTGTCGGCGCCGCCGCTGATCGTGGCCGTGATCGTCGGTGTGCTGACCTCGCTGCTGCAGGCGGTGATGCAGTTGCAGGACCAGACCCTGCCCTTCGCCATCAAGCTGGTGGCGGTGGGCCTGGCCCTGGCCCTGACCGGGCGCTGGATCGGCGTGGAGCTGATCCAGCTGACTCAGTTGGCGTTCAGCATGATCGCGCAGACGAGGGCCTGAGATGTTCCCCTCGGCCTTCAGCGAACTGTCCGAAGCCATCATCGCCCTGACCATCGGCATGGCCCGCCTCTACCCCTGCCTGTTCCTGATCCCGGCCTTCGCCTTTCGCGAGATCAAAGGTGTGTTGCGCCACTCGATCGTCCTGGCCCTGGCCCTGGTGCCCATGCCGGCGATCCGCGCCAGCCTCGCCAGCCGCGACCTGGGCTGGCTCGACCTCAGTGGCCTGATGCTCAAGGAAAGCCTGATCGGCCTGCTCCTGGGGCTGCTGCTGGCCATGCCGTTCTGGCTGTTCGAGTCGGTCGGGTGCCTGTTCGATAACCAGCGCGGCGCCCTGATCGGCGGGCAGATCAACCCGGCGCTGGGGGACAACACCTCGGAGCTGGGGCATATGTTCAAGCAGGTGCTGATCCTGCTGCTGATCCTCGGCGGCGGCTACGCCAGCCTGACCCAGGTGATCTGGGACAGCTACAGCCTGTGGCCCGCCAGCCAGTGGCTGCCGATGCCCGCCGTGGACGGCTGGGGCCTGTACCTCAAGCTGCTGGCCAGCACGTTCCGCTTCATGGTGCTGTTCGCCGCGCCCCTGGTCGGGCTGTTGCTGCTGATCGAGTTCGGCATGGCGATCCTCAGCCTGTACAGCCCGCAACTGCAGGTCTCGACCCTGGCGATGCCGGCGAAAAGCCTGCTCGGCCTGGGCTTCCTGCTGCTCTACCTGCCGATGCTGTGCTGGCTGGGCAACGGCCAGTTGAGCCAGTTCGCCGACCTGCGACACCTGCTGCCGTTGCTGCTGCGGGCCGCACCCGGCACCTGAGCCCACAGCCCGTCATCCCCCTCCACCGGCTCCCACAGAGACCCGTCCGTGAGCGAAAAAACCGAACAACCGACGCAGAAAAAACTCGCCGACGCGCGCAAGAAAGGTCAGGTCGGGCAAAGCCAGGACGTGCCCAAGCTGCTGATCTTCGCCGCGCTGCTGGAGCTGATCCTGGGCCTGGCCGGCGGCGGCATCGGCAAGCTCGAGGCCCTGATGCTGCTGCCGTTGCAGCAGCTGGGCCGGCCCTTCGGCGCGGCGGTCGGCGAGGTGCTGACCAAGGCCGGCTGGGACCTGCTGCTGTTCATGCTGCCGGTGCTGGGCATCGCCGTGGCCATGCGCCTGGCCGGCGGCTGGGTGCAGTTCGGCCTGCTGTTCGCCCCCGAGGCCCTGAAGCTGGATGTCGAGCGGCTCAACCCGTTGAACCAGTTCAAGCAGATGTTCTCCTCGCGCCAGCTGTTCAACCTGCTCAACAGCCTGTGCAAAGCCGTGCTGATCGGCGTGGTGCTGTACCTGGTACTGCCGCCGGCCCTGGGCGACCTGATCGGCCTGGCCGACACCGACCTGGATACCTATTGGCAGGCCATGATCGCCCTCTTCAGCCGGCTCTCGCGCACCTGCCTGGGGGTGCTGCTGGTGCTGGCGGTGGCCGACTTCGCCCTGCAGAAGTACTTCTTCATCAAGGGCCAGCGCATGAGCCACGAGGACGTGCGCAAGGAGTACAAGCAGATGGAGGGCGACCCGCACATGAAGTCCCACCGCAAGTCCCTGGCCCGCGAACTGGTGCAGCAACAGGCCAGTGCCGCCCCGGCCCCGGCGCCGGTGGAGGAAGCCGACCTGCTGCTGGTCAACCCGACCCACTACGCGGTGGCGCTGTTCTACCGGCCGCAGCAGACGCCGCTGCCACGGATCCTGTGCAAGGCCCACGATGCCCAGGCCCGGGAGCTGATCGAGCGCGCCCGCCGCGGCGGCGTGCCGGTGATCCGTTTCGTCTGGCTGGCGCGCACCCTGTACCGCAGCGACGTGGGCCAGTTCATCCCCCGGGAGACCCTGCAGGCGGTGGCCCAGGTCTATCGCCTGCTGCGCGAACTGGACGAGCACGCCCGCGAGGAGCTGATCGAGATGCCCGGCACGCCTTACTGAACTCCTGCTGGAACCAAGCGCCGACGGCTGCCACTCAGGGCAAAGGAATCACTCCTGAACGCCCAAGGCGAGCCTAACGACCTCGCCCTGTCAGTCCATGACATGGAGAACCAGCATGCAGTCATCGATTCAACAGGTCGCCACCGGCCAGGCCGGCCCGGTCGCGCAGACCGGGCACAATCCCCAGGGCCTGGAACAGCGCCAGGAACAGCCGACCCAGGGCAGCTCCCACTCGTTGGGCAACTTCGGTCAGCGGGTGGCGGGCAGTGTCGGCCAACTGACCCAGGACCCGCGCACCCCGCCGCGCCAGCAGGCCCTTAGCGCCAATACCGCCCCCACCGACAATCGGGTGCCCGGCGGCACCGACGAAATCGAAGAGATCCACTCTGAGTCTGCCGCGACCGCGACTGCCGCCAACCACAACGAACCGCGCCTGAGCCGCAGTAATGCCGGGCGCTTCGACGGCCGCAACGAGCGCATCCAGCGCCAGGCCGTCCCCGATACCCCGGCGCCGAGCATCCAGCTGGACGCCAAGGGCGCCGCCGATTTCCAGGGGTTCAAGCCGGCGGCCGTGGGCGACCTGCTGCACAACGCCCTGGGCCGCGCCGGTCAGAGCTACCAGGCGCAGCACAGCGCCCTGGGTGGCCAGGACCACCTGCTGCTGGACCGGCAAGGCCATCTGCTGCACCTGAAACAGACACCCTCGTCCCTGGTGGTGCTGCGCAGCAGCCAGCCCCTGGACACCGCGACCGGCGCGGCGCCGAGCCTGGAGCATCAAGGCAACAGCGTGCGGGTCGACCAGGGCGGGCAGAAAAGCCAACCCCTGGAAACCATCGGCCGCGCCCACCTGGGCCACCTCACCGGGATCCATCAGGACCGCGACGGCCAGCCCCTGCGCCTGCATGAACAGCAGCTCTACGAGTTCGACCACGCCAGCGCCGCCTGGCGCCTGCCCGAGGACACCGGGCATCTGCAGTTCAGCCATCTGGCGAGCCAGGGCAACGGCAAGCTCTACGGCCAGACCGGCGATGCCCTGGTGGACCTCAGCAGCCAGGAGGTGGCCCATATCGAAGTGCCCGGGCTCAAGGCGTTTTCCGTCAGCGCCGACAACCACGCCGCAACCCTCAGCGGCGACCAGTGCCAGACCCTGCACCTGATCGACCTCAATCAGGAGCCGGCGCAACCCGGCGCGTCCAAGACCCTGGAACTCAACGGCGGCCTGGCCGAACCCAAGAGCATCGGCTTGAGCCGCGAGCGGCTGTTCGTCAGCGACACCGAGGGCCGGCTGTACAGCGTGCGGCGCGACGCGTTGAACGACGATTCGCCGACCCTGCAGCTGATGCCCGACGAGCGCCTGCAGCCAGCGGGGGAGCGCCTGGGGGGCACGCGCCAGGCCAGCGGTTTCCTGCCCGGCGACAACGGCGCCTTGCAGGTACTGCTCAGCGACAAGTCCGGGCAGACCCATTCCCACCCCCTGGACGAACAACAACCGCACCTGCAGAACGGCTGGAACCTCAGCGATGCCCTGGTGCTGGACAACAAGCGCGGCCTGCCCGGCAGCACGCCGCCGACCCCGGCGGCGACCTTCGACCTCGACCGCCTGGGCCGCATCGGCCTCAGCGACCAGCGGGTGCAGAGCTGGGACTCCACCAGCCAGGACTGGAAGGACACCGGCATCAAGGACATCACGCAACTGCAACGGGGCATCGACAGCAAGGCCTATGCGCTGCAGGACGGCACCTTGCACAAACTCGAGGTCAGCCCGCGCTACAACTCGGTGACGGTCGGTTCCAGCCACACCCTTAACCAGCCGCCGCGCACCACCCAGGCCAGCCTCGGCGAGCCGCTGCCCGGGCTCGAAGACCGGGCGATCACCGCCTTCGCCATGCTCAACGACAAGCAGTTCGTGGCCCTGGACAGCGACGACCGCTTCACCGCCCACCACCCCAACGGCGAACCGAGCAACCTTAGCCGCCTCGACCTGGAAGGCTCGGTGGCGTCCCTGGCCCTGGACGAGCATCACAACCTGCATGCCCTGACCACCGAGGGCAAACTCTTCACCCTGGCCAAGGACGACTGGCAGGCCACGGAGGCGCGTCCCGACGCCCGCTGGAAAGCCGTGCCGCTGCCGTCCGGCCGGCCCCTGGAAAGCATCCGCACCGGCGACGACAACAGCCTCAGCGTGACCCTCAGGGGCAGCCAGGATCAGGCACAACTGCAGCTCAAGGGCCAGACCTGGCAACCCCTCACCCCGCGGCCGGCCGACCACAACGCCCTGAGCGACTTGTTCGCCCGTCTGCGCGGCGGGGAAAAGACCGCGCGCCTTCCCGGCACCGGCCTGACCGCCCGTTTCAACGCCAACCTGCTGGGCCGCGGCGCCATGGAAAACAGCAACCAGGCCAGCACCAGCGAGTTCGTCCGCGCCAATATCTTCAAGCCGACCCTGGAAACCCCTCGGGTGCTGAAGAACATCGGCAATCATATCCAGCATCACCATCACGGCCGCGAGGGCTTGCGGCCGCTGTACCAGTCGGAGGGCAACCTGTTCAAGCGCCTGGAGCTGCATCAGGACCAGCCGCCCGCGGCCCCCGGCCAGGACCTGAAAGCGCGCATCGGCCGGCTCGACCTCGGGGCCCAGGGCGCCGAACTGATCAAGGAGCTGGAAGCGTTTCGCAACGAGCTGGAGGACAACAGCCTGCGCGCCACCCACCACCTGGGCCAACAGTACGGCAAGTCGAAAGTGCTGCAGCAGAAAGAGGGCCTGCTGAATATCCACGGCGAGCTGTCGGCGCCGTCCCAGCGCAGCCAACTGAGCATGAAGCTCAACAACCTGGCGGAAAAACTCAACCTGTCCAGCTCCGGCCACGACCTGATCAAGGAACTGCAAGGGGCCCTGGCCCACATCGCACCCTCGGCGGACAACCGCACCAGCGCCCTGCTCCAGACCCTGAGCGACAACGGCATGCGGCTGTCCCACCAGAAGGCCGACATCCCCCTGGGGCAACGCCGCGACGTCAGCGACGACCTGGGCCTGGGCAAGGCGCGGCTGGCCCTCGACGTGGTGACCCTCAAGGAGCTGGGTACGCTGCTGGGCCAGAGCGAAATGCTCAACCCCGGCGCCGACAACAGCCGCCAGCTGGAACAGTTGAAAAAACAACTGGTGCAGATCCGCGACAAGGACTACGGCGAGCATCCGGTGAAGCAGGTCACCGACATGGGTTTTATCGACCATGCCAACCTGGAAGCCTCCTACGACGGCATCAAGACCTTCCTCAAGGGCTTCAAGAAGGAAGACCACGCCATCAGCGTCAACCTGCGCGCAGCCACCGGCAGCACGACCCAGGCCGAGCTGGCGGACAAGCTCAAGGCCTCCCTCAAGCAACTGGAACACCCCGACGACGAGATCGCCCTGCAACGCAGCTACGGCGCCAACCTGAGCACGCCATTCGTGTCCCTGGCCAACCAGGGCCTGGGCCCCTGGCCCAGCGGCTCGCTGGGGGGCGGACGCAACTACAACCTCAACGCCGAACGAGGCGACAAGGGCGTGAACGTCTACCTGCAACGCGAAGGCTTGGGCACCATCAGCGGCGGCGTGGGCGGCGGCAAGGACTACTGGCCGGGCTTTTTCAAGAGCGAGGAAGTCGACAAGTTCACCAAGGTCGATATCGGCAACGATCGCCTGCTCACCCCAGCCCTGCGCCTGGGGGTGGATGCCACCGGCACTGCGACCACCACCCGGCGTGACGGCGTGGTATTCACCGTGCCCGACGAGGGCATCGACCAGTTCGTCGACCACCTGTTCAGCGGCGACCTCAACCCCCTGGAACTGATGAAAAAAGGCCTCGACCACGAAACCCAGAAAGGCCTGCGCTTCAACTTCGACCTCAATGCCAGCGGCACCGCGGAGCTGCGCGTCGGCCTGGGCCTGACCGACAAGGACAGCTCGCCGCTGTCGGCGGCGGCGCGCGTTGGCGTCGGCGGCACGGTCAATGTCAACCTGCTGAACTACAGCAACTACTCCCTGGAGCATCACAGCAACAAGGGCCAGTTGCAGGAAAGCAGCCAGAACCGCCCGCGGGTGCTCAACAACTTCGGCGGTTCGGCGTTCGCCCGGGCCCAGATCGCCGGCAACCACACCTCGCCATCGAGCGCCGCGACGCCGCCGTCCCAGGGGCTGGTGGCGCCGCTGGGTGGCACCGCCGGGGTCACGGTGGACAACAAGACCACCAAGCGCATCAAGTTCACCTTCAAGGAAGCCGAAGCGCTGACCAGCGCCAACCTGAGCAAGCTCGGCACCAGCCTGGGCAACGCCTTCAAGGACCCGGCGTCGCAACGGGAGCTGACCCGACTGGCCGACACCGAGCAACCGGAATACGCAGGCCTGGGGGCCAAGGAACAACTGCAGCGGCACCTGCAGGGCCTGGAGCAGCACTTCGCCGGCAAACCGGCGGAGAACGACGAGCAGTACGCCGCCCTGCGCGCCCTGACACGCGCCGGGGTGCAGCAGCAGGCCGCCGAGGCCAAGCACAGCATGCTCGACGGCGGGCGTTTCGAAAGCTCCTACACCAACCTGTCGCGCCTGAATGAGCAAGGGGCGGTGTCCAAGGTCATGGGCCTGGTCAGCCCCCTGCACTCGCCGAGCAACGCCGAGCGGGTGTCGGCGCTGCTCGAAAAGGACCCGACCCTCAAGGCCCTGGTCAAGGACATGCAGGACACCCCCGGCACCCTGGCCCGGGTGCGCCTGGAGCTCAAGGACCACGTGCAGGACCGCATCGACGAAGGCAGCCGCCAGGGCAACCTGTCGCAGAAGGAACTGGCGGCCCTGTTGACCGACCGCGACAACATGCGGATCAAGGCCATCACCGTGTTCCAGAGCGTCAACCAGCCCGAGAGCTTCACCTCGCCGACGCCCGTGGTCAGCTACAGCAGCAGTGCCTCGCTCAACGTCAACAAGACCCTGGGCAAGATCAACTTCAGCTATGGCCAGGACCAGGACACGCCCAAGAGCTACTTCCTCGACGGCGAGCTGTCACGGCCGAGCCCGTCGCTGAAGGCGGCGGTCGGCGCCCTGAAGCAGGACGGCCTGGAACTCAAGAGCTGAGGCCCCACTCGCCGTGGCCCTGGCGCCACGGTGTCTCTTTGCGCAACCGGCCTCGCCCTGACGGGCGGGGCCTTCGACCTTTCAAGGAGGCTGTATGCGTCCTGCGTTTTATCCCCTCGACACCTTCCCGGCCCTGGCCGAACTGGCGCGCCACTGGCCGCTGATGCAACAGGAACTGCTGGCGCTGCAGGCACCGCTGCTGGACATCGACCGCACCGACAAACCGCACCAGGCGGTGCACGCCGAAGTCAGCGCGCACCTGCGACAGGGCGGCAGTTATGGCTGGCTCAAGGGCTGGGGCGAAGCCGGCGGCAACCGCGACTGGGTGCAGTATCCGCTGCTGTTCCAGGACCGGCCCCTGGCGCCGGCCCTGGCCGCCCTGCCCCGGACCCTGGCCCTGCTCGGCGCCATCCCCGGGCTCAAGGTCGCCGCCCTGGCACGCCTGGAGCCCCATGCCTGGCTCAGTACCCATCGCCACCCGGAAGTGCACGACGAGGGCCTGCTGCAGATGCACCTGACCCTCAGCGCCGCCTCCGAGCGCAACTATGCCTACCTCAACGTCGCCGGCGAATTCCACCAGCATCGCAGCGGCACGGCGACCATCTTCGACGGCTCCCTGGACCACTTCGTGGTCAACGCCAGCGACGAGGCGCGCACCATCCTCTACCTGGAGTTCGAGCGGGTCAGGCTGAGCGCGGCGGCGAACCAGTCGACCTGACCCACCGCGTTGCCCGCACCAGCGGCCGCTGCGCGCCCGATCGCAGCCTCGCAGGCTCGGCAGCGGCTACACAGGCGCTGCGATCCTGTAGCCGCTGGCGCAGCCTGCGATCGGCTGCGCAGCAGACGCAAACCTGTATCCGAGATTGATCTGGCACACCGCGTCGCTTGGACCAGCGGCCGCCGCGCGCCCGATCGCAGCCTCGCAGGCTCGGCAGCGGCTACACAGGCGCTGCGATCCTGTAGCCGCTGGCGCAGCCCGCGATC
>NZ_JBNNVU010000005.1:114011-159635 GCF_050280705.1 Pseudomonas sp. NPDC089530
GGCTGCGCAGCAGACGCAAAACCTGGGTCCGCAATTGGCCTGATACACCGCGTCGCTTGGACCAGCGGCCGCTGCGCGCCCGATCGCAGCCTCGCAGGCTCGGCAGTGGCTACACAGGCGCTGCGATCCTGTAGCCGCTGGCGCAGCCTGCGATCGGCTGCGCAGCAGACGCAAAACCTGGGTCCGCAATTGGCCTGATACACCGCGTCGCTTGGACCAGCGGCCGCTGCGCGCCCGATCGCAGCCTCGCGGGGCTCGGCAGCGGCTACACAGGCGCTGCGATCCTGTAGCCGCTGGCGCAGCCTGCGATCGGCTGCGCAGCAGACGCAAAACCTGTATCCGAGATTGATCTGGCACACCGTGTTGCCTGGACTGGCGGCCGCTGTGTCGGAATGCCGCCCAAACCGTTCGCAGCCTCGCGGGGCTCGGCAGCGGCTACAGGGATGCGTGAGTGCTTTGGCGACGGATACAGAAACGGGCGCCTATTGCCAGGCACCCGTGGGTACTGCCCTTTCTTACCCTCACCGCCGGGAGCGCCTGGGTCACGCCCGTTGGGGGCAAACGCGGGGCCGAACGCTTCCCTGGCCTTCACACCAGGCTGCGGCCCAGGCTGGAACGGGTTTCCCGGGCCTGGGCGACAAAGCCGCCGACCAGATGGCTGAAGCTGTCTTCGTCGAGCTGCGCCAGTTCGCGCTGGGTGCACAGGCGCACATCGCCCTTGTCCAGGGCCAGCCAGCAGCCACGCAGGGAGGCGATATCGAAGTTCAGGGCCAGCAGGCGTTGCGAATGGTCCGGGCCGGGCTGCAAGGCGCCCAGCCGGCAATGCAGGATCAGGTGGTCGCTGTGTTCCGGCCATTCGATGACGGCGGCCTGAAGATGGTCACGGTCATACAGCGCGCAAACACCGTTGTGCAATGTAAGAGTGGTGCCCAGTTGGTTGCCCAGATGGGTAATGAAACGCTGGATGGTCGGCTTGGAGTTCGCCATTTGTTTCTCCCTAAGTTGAATTCGCCAGGCCGGGGTCGGCTCGCAACATGAGTGGAAAAACAAGGGCGAACAGTTCCGCGTGGAATAATTATTCCGAAATCAATGCTTCAATCCGGCCAGCGACAAGAGGTGGCCAAGTAACGCCTGTAGTTGTTCGCTCTGATAATCATTATGCAATTCGTGCCAGACCACGAAAGTGTTCTGGCTGTCGAGGCAGATGTAATAGCCCTCATAGGACTCGATATTCTCGAAACGCCGTTTAAGGGTCTCGGAAAACAGATCGGGACGTTGCGCCTGGCGCTGGATATTCAGGGCCAGGCCCCAGCCGAGGCTCTCCTTGCGACAGACGAACTCGATGCCCGGCGCCCATTGCCAGGCGCTCGCGCGCTTTTCGGCGACGCGTCTCAAGAACTCCTGCTGGTCGCTGCTCTGGAAAATCGTTTCAGTCATTCAGGGATACCGTACTGTATTGACCACCACCGTCCCGCAGTGCCGGAGACCACCAGACATTCAATCGGGCATTATTGGCGTCCAGCGCCTGGCAACTACCCGGCAAACAGGAAGTTTCAGGTACTAAAGTACAAGCACTTAAAAAAAGCACGCACAGCGCCACAATAACGGCATGACACAACTTCATCTCTTCACCTTCCTTGTCGGACTCTACACAGTGTTGCCCGGTGGCTTGGCCACTCTTGGGGGACATGCCAACTAGGGATGTCGCATTGATTGAGTCTTTTCTTATACCCCCCGCTAGCGCGGGGGCAACATCGATGCCCGCGCCGGTGCCGCCGCGGGCAAAACCATCGCCGTCGGCCGCAATGCCACGAACACCTCTGTCGATTCACCAGGTTGCAACAGGAACTGGGGGGCAACCGTTACCGCCAATGTCGGTGATCCCGAACAGGACTCCGGGTCGAAGCGTTGCGGTTTGACACCGACGTTCTTGACCACGCCGACCGCTACCGAGAAGTCCGTCCCACTGAACCACTGTCCCCGCTCGCGATCCAGGGCGAAGGGGCCGTTCACTTTACACAGGTCGGCCAAGGCCACACCAGATGATGCCCGTTTGACATCACCGGGAATGCGACCGCGCACCAGCTCGGCGAAGGTCGCGGCGATGCTCGCCCGCAGCACCGCCGCACCACCCGGTTGCCGGCCGGACGCCAGGGCCTGGTCGAGCTGGGCGCGGTTTTCGCTGGCGACATAACGGGCCGGGTCGATCTGGTCGCCGATCAGCCGCGGGGTGAGGATGAACAGCCGCTCACGGCGCGACACTTCGCGCCGGGTCGAGGAAAACAGCGGCCCCACCCAGGGCAGGTGCCCGAGCACCGGCACCTGGTCTTTCTGGTCGCCGCGCTCGTCGACATGGAAGCCGCCGATCACCAGGGAACGGTTCTCGCCGATCACCGCCTGGGTGCTGACCGTGCCGCGCTTGACCGTGGGGGTCTGCTGCTCGCGGGTCTGCTCCAGCTGGCCGTCCTCGATGTCGACGATCAACTGGAAGCGATTGTGCGGGCCGCCGGGAATGGTCCGCGGCACCACCTGCAGGCTGGTGCCCGCGGTGACCGGCTGGATGGTGGCGACCCGTTCGCCGGTGGCGGTGATGTACTGGGTGCGGCTGAAGTCGATCACCGCCGGCTGGTTCTCCAGGGTCAGCACCGAGGGCCGGGCGATCACCGACGCCATGCCCCGGCCTTCGAGGGCCTGGATCTCGGCGAAGAAACGCTCGAAATCGCTGATGAACAAGGTCGAGGAACCGCTGTTGAGCAATGAGCTGCCAAAGTTCACATCGCCCACCCGCGCCGACCAGCGCGACTCGAGGTTCGCCAGCTGGTTGCGATCGATATCGAGAATGATCGCGTCGATTTCCACCAGGTTGCTCGGCAGGTCCAGTTGCTCCACCAGTTGCTGGTAGCTGGCGCGCTTGTCCGGGTTGTCATAGATCAGCACCGCGTTGTTGCGCACATCGGCGGCCACCCGGCGCTGCCCCGCCGCCTTGGGCTTGACTTCCGCGCGGCCGCTGGTGCGCTCGCTGGCCAGGTTGAGGATCTTGCCCCGGGCCATGTCGGCCATGCCTTGCAGGGCTTCGATATTGGCCTTGGGGTCCTGGGGCGAAGGCGGCGCGGAACGCTGGCTTTCCAGCACGCCTTCGAGAATGCTCGCCACCCCGGGAATGCTCATGCTCTGCTCGCGGTAGTTGACCTGGCGGTCGGCCACCGCCGCGTAGCGCAGGGGAAACATCATCACCTGCTGCTTCTCGTCGGGCTTGACCTTCTCCTTGCTGAAGCCGCGGACCAGCTCGACATAACGCGCCGGCCCGCTGACCAGCACCACCCCTTCGTCGGGCAGCTCGCCCCAGCCGAAACGCTTGTCCAGCAGGCCGATATCGGTCAGCGCCTGCTTCAGGTCCGGGGCGGCGTCGGCGGAGACCTCCAGGCGTTGCGAAACCTGGGCCGATTGCGGGCTGACATACAGCTTGCCGTTGTAGACGAACCACTGGAACTGGTGCTCCAGGGCCAGGCGATCGAGGAACTCCTCGGCATTCGCCGCCCGCAGCTTGGCGTCCACCACACCACTGACGCCGCCCAGGCTCAGGCCGACGCCATAGGCGTTGGCGAAATCCTTGAGCACGGTGGCCAGTGGGGTCTGGGTGGCCTCATAGGCATAGGCCGATTGCCGCCAGTCTTCCGGCACCCCGGCCAGCGCCGGCGTGGACAGGGCCAGCAGCAGGGACCATGTGCCCAGCTGTTTAAACCCGATTCGCTTAAATCCAATTCGCTCAAACCCGATTCGCTCAAACATAGGATCTTCCCAGGGGCAAAGGCCGGCTCTTCGGCCGGGACGTGGCGACACCGCGTTCGAGGGTGGCTTCCCAGGCATCCCGCTGATTGGCCAGGGACTCGATGGTGTCGATGAGCACCGGCATGCCCTCGCCCGGCAGATAGCGCATCAGGCACAGCCGGCGCTCCACCGGGTCCAGGGCCAGGGCCGCGCTGAAACGCCCAAGACTGGGCCCTGACAGGCGCAGCGCGGCTGCCAGGTCCAGATCGTCGCCACGCCAGGCGACGCTGAGCATGGCCATGCACAGCACCCCGGCGGCGCGCCGTTGCAAGCGCAGCGGCGCCTGGTCGATCAGCAGCCGCAGTTCGCCCTCGCCGCTGTCCAGCCAGCGTTGCGCGATGACCGCGAGCTCAGCGGATTTCATTGATGATTGCCTTGGCCAGGTTGTGCTTGACCACGATTTCCTGGGTCGCCGCCCAGCTGGCGGTGGACGATTGGCGGATCGCCGAGTTGAAGGCGTGCCAGTCGTCCGGGGAGAAGGCATCCAGGTCCAGGGCCGCGGCGTCCAGGTCCTTTTGGGCGTGTTCGAAGTTGTTGTCCAGACGGCGACGCAGTGCATCAGAAGACAGCATGGTGAGACTCCAGGTCCGAGAACTGCCCACTGAGTGGCTCGGCGCCGGTATTGGTTCCCTGCCCTTCGCCACTCATGGCGCCCTGGTCTCCGGCAACGGCATCCGATAGCGGCCACAGGGCCGTGCCCAGGGTCTGCCAGTCGAGGCTGAAGTCGCCCTGCTCGGTGCGCAGGCACAGGCTGTCCGCGGCCTGCTGCGGATCGCCGCGCAGGCTCCAGGCCGCCTGGGCCTGTTGCAGATGTCGGGTCGCCAGGGGCAACGCGTCGGGGTGGCAATGCAGCACGCCGGCTTCGTCCTGGGGCTGGGCCGCGGCCAGTTGCCGAAGCAGCGCGGCGATCCGCACCGGCGGCTCCTGCTCCCCGAGCAACGCTTGCCAGGCCTGGCCGAGCACGGCTTCGGCGCTGGCGACGATGCCCTGCCACATCTGCTGGCGTTGTTCCTGCCAGTCGGCCAGCAGTGCATCGGCCTGGCGCCAGACCTCCGCCCGGGCCTGGACCGCGGCCTCTTCGCGCAAGCCCGCGGCGGCGTCCCGGGCCTCGCTCAGCAGCGCCTCGGCCTCGGCCCGGGCGGCGTCCAGCAACTGCTCGGCGAGCAGGCTGTCTTGCAGGGTTTCGCGACGCAGTACAGCGCCGCTAGGCAGCGCCTGGGGGTGACTCAAGCTCAGGCTGCGACGGGTCAGCATGGAGCATTCCTTGTGGGATGAAAGTGAGGGCGTACCAGCCGACGGCCTGCCACAGGGCGGTCAGGCGCGCGCCCGGCAGGCCTGCGAAAGGCTGGCGTTCGGCGTCTTCCACCAGCGCCCGGACAAAGCGCAGACGCAGGCGCTGCCACACCGGCTCGCCGACCCAAGCCCGCATCAGGCGCAGGCCCTGGACCTGGACGCTGCCGTCGCGCCATTGCCCGGGCAGCCAGTGTCCGGGTTGCAGGGCCCGGCCCAGGCGCCGGCACCAGACCCGCTCGGCGTCGTCGAGGCCATGCCCGACCTGGGGCTGGCTGCCGGCACAGACCGCCACCGCCAGGCGCAACACCCGCTGCCACTGCCGACTGTCCAGGGCCAGCAAGGGCAGCAGGCCGGGGTTAGGCGGCACCGGCCAGGCCGCCGTCATGCCCAGGCGCTGGTCGAGCCAGGGCCCCGATTCATCGCGCAGTCGGGCCAGCAGCCCGGGGGCGATCCCCTCCGCACCCAGTTGCCAGCTGGCCTCGGCCTGGCGCGCGCCCTCGACCCACCAGCGCACCCAGTCCAGAGCCTGTTGCGGCGTAACCTTCAAGGAACTCATAGGCAAGGACCTCATGGAGTCTCAGATGGCGCGGTGCTGGCGCCACGGGTGACCCGGGACAGGCGCTGGCGCCAGCCCGGGTTGAGGACCAGCAGGCCCGCGAGCAGCAGCACCGCGGCCAGGGCGCACAGGCCCAGCAGCCACTGCCAGAACTGCCAGCGCTCGCGGGTCAGGCTGAAGGGACCGATGTCGACCATCTGCACCGTTTCCCGATACCCCTGGGACGGCACGAACACCACCGCGAGCTTCTTGTCGTCGGCGCTACCGATGCCCGGGATGCTGCTGGCCACCATGCGCCGGATACGCGGCAGCACGCTGTCGGGGTCGAGTTCGGCACGGTGCTTGATAAACACCGCCGCGGAAGCCGGCTGCACCGGCTCGCCGGGGGCGATGCGCTCGGGCAGCACCACATGCACCCGCGCCACCACCACGCCGTCGATCTGCGACAGGGTCTGCTCCAGTTCCTGGGACAGGGCATAGAGGTAGCGGGCACGCTCCTCCAGGGGCGAGGAAATCACCCCTTCCTTGCGGAACACCTCCCCCAGGCTCGAACGCGAGCGATGGGGCAGCCCCGCCGCTTCCAGCGCCCGCACCGCGCGGGAAATGTCGCGGCTCGCCACCAGCACCGCGACGCCGTTCTTGTCCAGGCGCTTCTGTGCGTCGATCCGCTTGCCGGCCAGTTCCGCCAGCACCTCGTTGGCGTCCTGTTCGGACAGGTCGCGATGCAGCTCCATGCGCTCGCCACAGCCCGCCAGCAGCAGGATCATCAAGGCCGCCAGCAGCGGCCCAAGTACCTTGGGATGCATGACCTTGGGATGCATGCTCGTGCCTTATTGAAGACTGGTGAGTTTTTCCACGCTCTGGGCCGCCTTGCTCACCAGCTTGGCGCCGAGCAGGCTCTGCAGATAGAACGCTGACAACGAACGGTTGGCCTGCAGCGCCTGTTGCGGGTCCACGGACCTGGCGGCCCGTTGCAGCTCGCGGGTGGCCTTGTCGGCGTCCTTCTGCAGGGCCGTCGAGGCCTGGCCGATCGCCGACACCGGCGGCTCGTTCGGCGCCGGGCGCGCCGCCACCTGCTGCATCTGTACGTTGAACCAGGCAATGTCCGCCTCGGCAGGCGGCCTGACCGGCAAGCCCTCGGCGGCGACCAGCCCCGAGTGCCCCGTTGTTACCCCTGTAATCGCCATTCACGCTCTCCTGCCAGGACGAAGGTTTACATTCAGCCGCGATAGCTGGTGAGGCTTTGTTGCGTCAGCACCGAGAGTATGTTGCCGGCGGTGATGCTGGCATCGGTCTTCAGGGTGTTGCCGGCGCCGCCGTTGAGGAAGTTCTGCTCGGCGTTGGGGAACAGGCCGCCCAGGGAGTTGCCCTGGGCGCTGCCCTTGATCTCGCCCTTGATCATGTCGATGGCTTTCTGGAACTGCTGACTCTCGCCACGGGACATGAACTGGTCGCCCTCGGACAACTCGCCCATCCAGTCCTTGGACTTGCCATCGGGCTTGCCGAACTCTTCAGGGTGCATGTCCATGAAGCGCGCGACTTCCTTGAGCAGGTCCTTGTCCTCGTTGGAAAAGGCCATTTCGCCCCGGGCATCGCGGGTCGGGTTGCCGGTGGGCTTGAGCAGGTTGTCGAGCTTTTCCTCGCCCAAGTTGCCCAGCAGCGACGACAGCTGGTCCTGGACTCCGCCGCTGTTGCCGCTACCACCGGTCGACGGGTTCCAGCCACCGTTGCCGCCACCGCCGAACTGGCCGCCCCGCTGGGTGCCACCGCCCAGGACGTCCTTGATCAGGCTTTCCAGGCCCTTGGTGAAGGCGGCCTTTTCCTCCTTGTTGAGGTAGTTGTCCTCCCCCAGTTCGTCACGCCAGCTACGGACCTTGCCATTGGCATCGTGGGGCTTGCCGAACTCGCCGGGGTTCTTGTCCATGTGGTCGGCGATCATCCCCAGCAAGGGGTTTTTCGCGTCGCGGATGTTGGCGCCGCTGCCGGACTTCTCGAACAGCACCTCGCTGAGCAGCGAGGCGATCTGCCCGGCGGTGCTGTCGGAACCGCCCTGGGCGCCGGGCATGCCGAACGCACTGAAACTGCCCTGGAACGAAGTCGTCTGCGGCAGGCTTATCGAAGTGGAAAACATAGAGATGCTCCTTGCTTGACTGCGCGAGTCATGGCCCTCCCGACCGGGGTCGAGAGGGCCCACGACCACTTAGTAGTTGATCGCCTTGCCAGCTTGCTGGGCGGCGTTCTGCGCCTTGGTGGCGGAGTCCTGGTAGGCGCTGGCGATACCGTTGACGGTATCGGTCATCATCTTGTTGGACTGCGCCTCGGCGTTCATGGTGGTGGTGGCAGCTGCAGTAGCGTCCATTTTCTGCATGGCAGCCATCGAAGCGCCAAGGGATGCGGTACCGGCCATAGTTGTTTCTCCTGATAATCGAAGGTTGTTCGAGCACCGAAATGGTGTTCGAACAATGAGTGGTCGATTCTCGGAAGCGGTTCCATGCCCGGGTCGAAGAGGCCCGGAGCACAGCGCGGGATGACGGTCCGCATGGCAGGCCCTGGGGCCTTGAAATCAGAGCTCCGGGGATTCGATGCTCAGGCTTTTCATACGGTGATAGAGGGTGCGCCGGGGGATGCCCAGCTCGCTGATGACTGCGTCGATGCACTTGGCATGGCGCGACAGGCAGTCCTGGATCAGCGCCTTCTCGAACAGGCGCAGGTGGCTTTTCAGCGGCGCCGCCGGCTGGTAATGCCCGACCGGGTCGTCCGCCTGCAGGGCCGGCATGCCCAGCACGAAACGTTCGGCGGCGCACTTGAGCTCGCGGATATTGCCCGGCCAGCGATGGCTGAGCAGGCCCTTGAGCAGGTGCGGGTCAGGTTCGGGGATCGGCTGGCGATGGCGCTCGGCGGCGTCGCTGACAAAGCGCTGGAACAGCGGCTGGATATGCTGCAGCCGCGAACGCAGGGTCGGCAGCTGGATCTTGATCACGTTCAGGCGAAAGAACAGGTCGCGGCGAAACTTGCCCTCTTCCACCAGTTTTTCCAGGGGCGTCTGGGTGGCGACTATCACCCGCAGGTCCAGGGGTACGAAGCGCGTCGAGCCCAGGCGCTCGATGCCGCGCATCTCCAGCACCCGCAGCAGCTTGGCCTGGAGCAGCAAGGGCATGCTGTCGATCTCGTCGAGGTACAGGGTGCCGCGGTTGGAGGCCTCGATATAGCCGGCCCGGGACTTCGAAGCGCCGGTGTAGGCTCCGGCCATGACCCCGAACAATTCGCTCTCGGCCAATTGTTCCGGCACCGCCGCGCAGTTCAGCGCCACCAGTTGCCCTTCGCGGCCGGACAACTCATGGATGCGCCGCGCCAGGGTGTCCTTGCCGGTGCCGGTTTCCCCCTCCAGCACCATGTCGACCTTCAGTGGCGCGGCCTTTCTGATAAACGCTTGCAAGGTTCCTACAGTGTCGAGAACTTCATGTTCCCACTGCACGGAGTGATTGTTCGAAAAGCCCCCAGTCATCTTGTTCCCTCACGATGATGATCACTTCTATTGGGATCGAGGAATACAGTACGCCGCGCCTCCTTTTACCCCAAACCAGGGAAGGTCGATGGACGTCAGAAACTTGCAAGTATGCCTGCCACACCATTGTTTTTTTTCAGGGCGATATTTATAGCAGCAGATTTCCATCCTTCACCTGCGCCACCCTTCCCCCCATTCGACGGGCTGGTACGCGATGCGTTCAGGAGCCCCGCGGCGCATTTGCGCAAAACCGCTCCGAGGCTGTCAATCTGCCGAACAGAAGAGGTGTAGGCAGGCAGGAACCGGATAGGCGCCTGACTGAAGATCCCGCTTCTCAACACTGGCGCTGCCGCGGCGGCACGGTGAATTGTCCGCCGGCTGGCGCGGAGTCTATCGACGCCTGTCAGCGGGACGAAATTGAAATTCACCTGATGATCCATAGAGACTTTCTATGCCGCATCGACCGATAAGTCATGGTCGAACCGGGCGTCGCCGGCCGGGGCGATAACGCTGGCTGCGCGTATCGGCAGCGCAAAAAAACGCCGGCCAGCGGATCCTGATTCCGTTGGCCGGCGCTCTTGTGGGGGCAGCCGGCAATGTCGAGGCCGGGCTGCAGGAAAGGGCTAGCGAGCTGCAAGGAGCGGATAGCCCCGTGCCGTCGTCGCGCCTAATCTGGTGGGGCTCGCAAGCCTGTCAGACGCCCGAACAGGCGCCCATCACCCGATAGGTCAGGCTGTGGGTCCGGCCCTGGTGGTCGATGTAGACCAGGGTCGCCGGCACCACGTCGCAGGCCGTCGAAGTGGGGCTGACCGACACCACCTGGGCGATATCCAGGTCCTGGGTGCCGCGATACACCTCTGTGGGTTCGTTGGCGGCCATGGCGGCGCTGGCGGTCAGGGCCAGCAGTACACCGAGCAAGGTTTTCATTCTGTCTTCTCCTGTCATGGGCTGATGGTTCGATTCTAGTCCCGGGCCAGCGGCGAAAAAGAGCGCATCGGCTGATGCAGCCTTGCGTCATACGTAACAGTCACCACGGTCGGAGCCCCCATGGACCTGCATCACTGCATGAACACCTTTGTCCGGGTCGCGCAGACCGGCAGCTTCACTGCCGCGGCCAATGCCCTGGACCTGTCCACCGCCCAGGTGTCGCGCCTGGTCAGCGACCTGGAGCAATACCTGCAGGCGCGCCTGCTGCAGCGCACCACGCGACGCATCAGCCTCACCGAAGCGGGAGAACGCTTCCTGCCCCGGGCCCGGCAGATGCTCGACGACATGGCCGAAGCCACCCATGAGGCCCGTGGCGCCCATGTCGAACCCAGCGGCCGGTTGCGGGTGCACAGCCTGAACGGCTTCGGGGTGCTGATGACGCCCTTGATCGCCCGCTACTGCGAGCGTTATCCAAAGGTGGTGTTCGAACTGACCCTGTCGCAACGCAACCCCGACCCGCTGGAAGAAGGCCAGGACGTGGTGATCTCCATCGGCGCCGAGCTGGACGACTCGCAGTTCGTGGCCCAGCCCATCGGCCAGATCTACAGCGTGGTGTGTGCCTCCAAGGGCTATCTGCAGCGACACGGCGTGCCGGCCCACCCCTCGCAGTTGCCCGCGGACCACTGCCTGCGCCTGCTGGACCCGCCCTATGGCGAGGAGTGGATCTTCAGCGACGGCGCCGAAACCTGGCAGGTCCGGCCCGGCAAGACCTTTCGCTGCAACGTCGCCGAATCCATGGCCCATGCCACCGAGGCCGGCGTCGGCATCAGCCTGCTGCCGTTCTATGCGGTGACCCGCTTCCTGCGCGAGGGCAGCGTGGTGCGCCTGCTCGGCGACTACCGGCTGCGCCAGCGCCATGTCTATGCGCTGTACCCGTCGCGGCGGTTCCTGGATGCCAAGGTGAAAACCTGGGTGGACTTTCTCAAGGTGGAATTGCCCCGGCTGCTGGCCGAACAGGAAAGCGTGGTCAACGACCCCCGCCACTGGCGCTGAAGCCCGGGAACACGCCCTGCCCGCCCGCTGCCGACCGTTCGTCTTGCGCCGACCGCTTTCGCTTGGACCAAGCGCAGCCCGCGCTTCGAAAAATACAAGGACCCTAAAAAATAGGCGCACTATAAGTCCACGCGCGGCGCGCTGCCCTCCCTACCTGGCAGCGAGGGACAGGGCGAGGTTCAGTCATATTCGAATCGGTGCCAGGGAGCTGCAGTTGGCAATACCAGTCCTCTAGCCGGGAGGAAACTGCGCCATGAACCCACACGACACCAGCGCGCTTCAGGCCCTGCTGCGCCGCCATGCCGAACCCCTGCCTGCCCTGGAGTCCACGGCATTCGGCTCGCTGTTCGACCGTTACGCGGACGCCAGGGTCGTGTTGATCGGCGAAGCCAGCCACGGCACCAGCGATTTCTATCGGGCCCGGGCGACCATCACCCAACGCTTGATCGCCCACCATGGCTTCACCATCGTCGCGATCGAGGCCGACTGGCCCGACGCCGGGCAAATCGACCGGCACGTGCGCGACCTGGGCCCGCTGAGCGCCGGGGAGCAGGCGTTTACCCGCTTTCCGGCCTGGATGTGGCGCAACGTCGAGGTTCGCCACTTCATCCTCTGGCTGCACCAGCACAACCATGCCCTGCCCGCGGACCGGCGCATCGAGTTCCGCGGGCTGGACGTCTACAGCTTGCGCAATTCCATCAGCGAAGTCCTGGCCTACCTGGACCATACCGATCCCCAACTGGCGCGGGACGCGCGCCAGCGCTATGGCTGCCTGACACCCTGGCAGGACGACCCAACCCTGTATGGCCACGTCGTCGAGCACGGTCACGAGGCCTCCTGCGAAGAGGCGGTAGTCCAGCAGTTGAACAGCCTGTTGAACGAACGCCTGGCCGCGGACCATGAAGCCTTCTTCAGTGCTACGCAGAATGCACGGGTGGTGCGGGCCGCCGAGCAGTACTACCGGGCCATGTACCAAAGCTCGGCCGCCTCCTGGAACCTGCGGGACCGGCACATGTTCGATACCTTGCAGGCCTTGCTCACCCACCGCGGTGCCGACGCCAAGGCGGTGGTCTGGGCGCACAACTCGCACATCGGCAACGCCGCGGCGACCGACATGGGCTGGCGCGGCCGGTTCAACATCGGCCAGTTGTGCCGCACCGCCTATGGCGCCGATGCCGTGCTGATCGGCATGAGCACCGACCATGGCCAGGTCGCGGCGGCCGACGACTGGGACGGCGACATGCAGGTCAAGGAGGTGCGCCCTTCCCGTCCGGACAGCTGGGAGCAGCAGTTTCTCAAGGCTGGCATCCCCGCCTCGCTGACCGACTGGCGCGCCCCCGAGCGCGAAGACCTGCGCCAGGCGCTGTCCGAACCACTGCTGGAGCGGGCGATCGGGGTCGTCTACCGGCCCGCGACGGAACGCCAGAGTCACTATTTCCAGGCCGTGCTGGGTGAACAGTTCGATGCCCTGGTCTGGTTCGAAGCCACCCACGCCGTCAAGCCGTTGCCGGTGGTGACGGCGCTCAGCCATGAAGAAGACACCTTTCCTTTCGGGGTATAGGCGCTCCTCTTCCAATCGGGAAACCAGCGAGGGGCCCAGCATGAATCATGACTTGCACACTCCCGAGGAACCCGCATCGCCCTCCGGGGAGCGAACAGATAAGCCGGCCAGCGGGACTGAAAGCGATCCTCGCGACGAGGATCAACCCACTGAATCCACCACGCCCGGCTCTTCGAGGAACAGCGAGCAGGAAGCCGAGGAGATCGCCAGGAAAATTGCCGAGATAGAAAGGAAAGTCGCAGACGGCAACTGAGCCTATCGGCATGGGCTCGAGCGGCAGGCACCGAAGGGGGCGAAGTTCAGCACTGCAAAGCGCTCGGACTGTCGGCCCCACGACAGCCCCGGTACCCTTTACCTGATGCCGGGCGACTGGCCGCAAGATCGATACAGCGTCTGGACGCTGGCCAATAAACGTCGGGGTTTCGCGCATGGTGCGCTCCTGCCCGCTCGATATCATGAGTTAGCCGGCTCAGTGCCCCCCGAGCCCTGAACCGGCACCTTCACGCTTATCTCGATAGCCAACGGACCGATACCCCATGCCCGCACCCACGCTCGCCGGTGAACGGCGTTCGCACGCCTTTGTGTTTTGCCTGTCCCTGTCCCTGATGGTGTCGCTGATGAACAGCAGCGCGCCGACGCCGCTCTATCCGTTCTACGGCGAACGCTTCGACCTTGACACGCTGGACCTGACGCTGATTTTCGGTGCCTATGGCGTCGGGGTACTGGTGGCCTTGATCGCCATGGTCCGCCTGGCCGGCAATCTCAGCGACCTGCGTTGGGTGTTCGTCCCCGCCAGCCTGCTGGTGACGTTCGGCGCGGCGGCCTTCGCCCACGGCGCCGCACTGGGCCCGTTATGTGCGGCACGCCTGTTGGCCGGTCTCGGCTCTGGGGCAATGACCGCGGTGGTCAATGCCGCGCTAGTGCGTTTCAATCCGGGGCGCAGCGAGAAACTGCCGGCCCTGGTGGCGACCCTGGCAATGGTCTCGGGCCTGGCGCTGGGGCCACTGGTCAGTGGCGCGGCATTGCAGCTGGATATCCGCCCCCTGGCCTCGCCGTTCTGGCTGATCGGTGCGCTCGGCCTGGCGTTGGCGGCCGCGACCCTGTTGCTGTGGCCGGTCGGCGGCACGCCGCTGCCAACCCCGGAACATGCTCGCGCGGCCAGTCTCAGGGAGGCGTTGCGCGGCATCGGCCTGCCCTTTCACCTCTGTGCCTGGAGCGTGTTTTTCAGTTGGTCGTTCGCCGCCTGCGTGTTCGTTATCGGCCCGCACGTGGCGCAGCAGGTGTTTGGCCTGCAGGACCGCGGCGTTTTCGGTTATGTGGTGTCGGCCTATCTGCTGGTCGCCGGTCTGAGCCAACTTTATTGCCAGCGCGTGGACGCCCGGCAGGCGCTGCTCAGCGGCTGGTTGTACCAGTGCCTGGCCTTGCTGGTCTTGCTCCTGGCCTGCTACACCCGGTCCCCTTACCTCGCGTTGCCGGGGCTGGCCATCGGCGGTTACGCCTACGGCGCGCTGTTCGTCGGCAATGCCCGCCTGGTCAACCAACTGGCGCCGCGTCATAGCCACGCCAAGCTGATCGCCTACTTCTACGCCACGGTCTACCTGTTCAACGCTACCCCGCTGCCTATGGGGCTGCTGGTGGATGCCTACGGCGTCGCCACCGCCAGCATCGTCGCACTATGCCTGTTCCTCGGCCTGGCCCTGGCGTTGTTCGCCGCGGCGTGCCGCACCCGGTTCGCCGCTCGGTGAACCACCCCCCTTCGTCCGTCCTGCCGCCCCTGTGCTCAAGGCGCTTGTGCAACTCCCCGCAGTAGTGAAGACATTCAAACGATGGGCCGGCGGCAGCGCGTGCGGGTGGCCGGCGGCGCTTTCCCGCACTCCCCAGGTTTGCACCGCACACCAAAAAGCCGCTTGTCCCTCAAGGGGCAAGCGGCCTCTGCACATGGTTCAGAGCGGCGCGAACCAGCTGTCCGGCACCTGGGCCTGGACGGTGATGGTCTTGACCTGAGTGTAGGCATTGAGCGTTTCGCGGCAGAACTCGCGGCCGATTCCGCTGTTCTTGTAGCCGCCGAAGGCCGTGCCGTCGGTGATGTTGGAGTAGCGATTGATCCACACCGAGCCGGCCTCCAGGCGGCTCGCGGTTTCCATGGCGTGACGCAGGTTGCTGGTGTAGATACCGGCGGCCAGCCCGTACTGGGTGTCGTTGGCCTGGGCGATCAGGGTCTCGTAGTCGTCCCAGACGATCAGCGACAGCACCGGGCCGAAGATTTCCTCCTGACAGATGCGCATGCCGTTGTCGGCCAGCAGCAGGGTCGGCTCGATGAAGAAGCCGTGTTCGCACCCCGCGACGTCGGCCCGCCCGCCGCCCGCCAGCAACTCGGCGCCTTCGGCGATGCCGAGGTTGATGTAGTCCAGCACCTTCTGGCCCTGACGAGCATTGACCAGGCAACTGACGCGGGCGTTTTCATCCAGGGGCGAACCGACCCGCACCCGCTGGAACGAAGCGATCAGCTTCCGTTTGAACACCTCGGCGATGTCGGCGTGCACGAACAGCCGGGTCCCGGCCAGGCACGACTGACCATTGTTATGGATGGCGGCGAAGGTGGCGTTGTCCACCACCGCGTCGAGATCGTCGACGTCCGGGAACACGATGTTGGCGCTCTTGCCGCCCAGCTCCAAGGTCGCCGGCACCAGGCGCTGGGCCGCGACCCCGGCGACGATCCGGCCGACCTCGGTGCTGCCGGTGAAGGACAGCTTGCGAACCGCCGGATGCTGGCTCAAGGCGGCGCCCGCCACCTCGCCCAGGCCTGTGACCATGTTCACCACGCCCGCGGGAAAGATCGCGTTGATCAGCTTGCCCAGTTCCAAGGTCGACAACGAAGCGTTTTCGTCCGGTTTCAGGACCACGGTATTGCCCGCCACCAGCGCCGGCGCCAGTTTGAACGCGGCCATGATGGCCGGGGCGTTCCAGGGAATGATCTGGCCGCAGACGCCCAGGGGTTCGCGGCGGGCAATGGCGTAGCCGCCGTCGATTGCGCGAGCAGAATCCTCGTGGGCCATGATCACCGCAGCGAAGTAGCGGTAATGCCGCACCGCGGTCTGGTAGTCCTTGCGCACTTCGCTGATGCAGCGCCCCACGTCATGGGCATCGATGCGCGCCAGGCGCTCGCTGTGCAATTCGATGGCATCGGCCAATTGCTCGATCAGCCGCGCCCGCGCCTGCTGCCCCAAGGCCCGCCAAGCCGGTCCGGCCTTCTGTGCGGCCGCCACGGCGCGGTCCACATCGGCCTCGTCGCAATAGCGGATTGACGCCAGGCGTTGCCCGGTGGCCGGGTCCACGGCGGCGAACGAACGGTGGGCTCCGTCGGTTTCAAAAATGCCGTCGATCAGCGGCCCGTAAGTCTGGTCCAGGTCGATCTTCATGCTTGCTACCTCGTATTTGAATCTGACTTGTACAAATGAAAAAAGGACTTTCTCTATGCTAAATTGCGGATGACTTTATCAATCGTCCAAAAGGTGCCCCATGGATCCGCTTTCCGGCGTCCTTTCGCTGCTGAGAATCCGTAACTACCATTCGGCAACGTTGCAGCTGGGCGGCGACTGGGCCTTCGAATTTCCCAGCCGGCCTGGCATCAAGTTCACGGCCGTGGTCAAGGGCAGTTGCTGGGTCTGGGTCAAGGGCGAGCCGGCCCCGCAATACCTGCAGCAAGGCGACTGTTTCCTCATGACTCGCGGCGAGCCCTTTGCGCTGTTCAGCGACCTGTCGGTGCCCGCCATCGACTCCGCGGACCACTTCCTGACCCTGGCCGCAGACGAAATCGCCCTCAGCTACGGCGGCGATGAGGTGCAGCTGGTCGGCGGGCGTTTCGACTTCAGCGGCGTACCCACCCAGTTCCTCCTCAGCACCCTGCCCTCGCTGGTCCATGTGCAAGCCAGCTCGCCCCAGGCGTCGATCCTGCGCTGGGCGCTGGAGCGCTTCACCGCGGAGCTGCAACAACAGCGGCCCGGCCGCTCGCTGATGAACGAGCATCTGGCGCACATCATGCTGGTGGAGGTCCTGCGCGCTCACCTCGCCGCCCTGGACCGCAACGGCCTGGACGATGGCATTGGCTGGTTTTTCGGCCTCGCGGACCGCAACCTCGGTGCGGCCCTGAGCGCCATGCACGCCGAGCCGGCACAGCGCTGGACGGTGGAGAAACTGGCACGCCTGGCGGCCATGTCCCGGTCGGCCTTTGCCCTGCGCTTCAAGCAGATCGTCGGCGCCGCGCCGATGGAATACCTGACCCAATGGCGCATGCTGCTGGCCGGCGATCGCCTGAGGAACTCCAGCGACTCGGTGGCGACCATTGCCTTTTCCCTGGGCTACGAATCGGAGAGCGCCTTCAGCACCGCCTTCAAACGGGTCATGGCTCATTCCCCGCGCCAGTACCAGCGCGCGCGACCTGCCGCCGCCGAGGCTTAGTGCAGACCGCCGCCGATCACCAGGATCTCGCCAGTGATCCAGCCTGCATCAGCGGACGCCAGGAAGGCCACGGCAGGCGCAATATCCTCGGGCTTGCCGATACGTCCCAACGGAGTGATGGATTCGATCTTCTGACGAAAGGCGTCTTCGAAGAAACCACTGGCATGCACCCCTTCGGTGACCACCAGCCCCGGGTTGACCGAGTTGACCCGGATGTTCTTCGGCCCCAGTTCGTTGGCCAGGGTCTTGGTGATGGCGTCCACCGCGCCTTTGGAGGCGGTATAGACCGTGGAGTTGGCCGGAGTGAACGAGGTGACGCTGGAGCTGATGTTGACGATGCTGCCGCCGGCGGGGTTAAACACCGCGACCGCTTCGCGGGTGCACTGGATCAGCCCCAGCACGTTGAGGTTGAACTGGCGGTGGTACTCCTGCTCGTCGATGTCGGCCAGGGGGCCGGTGGCATAGACCCCGGCGTTATTGACCAGGATGTCCAGGTGTCCATGTTCATGCACGATGGCCTTGAACAGCGCCTTGACCTCCAGGGCATTGGCGATGTCGGCCTGAATCGCATGGGCCCGCCCGCCGGCCAGCAGGACTTCTTCGACTACCCGCTCGGCTTCTTCGCGGCTGCGGGTGTAGTTGACGATCACAATCGCGCCGTCCTTGGCCAGTTGCTTGGCGATGGCCGCGCCAATGCCCTTGGACGAGCCCGTGACCAGGGCGATTTTCCTGTGCAATTTTTTCATCTTCGTAGGCTTCTCTTGCGGGGTCGGAAGGTGGGTGCGGCCGTGAACAACCGGCCGCCGATCCACCAACCCAGCTTATGAGCGACGCCACGAACGGTTAATAGCCGGTCCTCCAGAATAGCTTCGCCATCGTCCAGACCTGTCGCGTAGCTCAGCGCCTGACCTTGACCAACGCCATGAGCAGCGCCGCAGACAACACGCCCAGGGTCATGAACACATAGGCCGCACCGGGATTGCCGGTGAGGCCGATCAGATAGCCCACGACCCAGGAGCCGGCAAAGGCGCCCAGTGCGCCACAGGCGTTGATCAGGCCGATGGCGCCGCCGAAGACGTTGGCCGGCAGCAGTTCCGGAATCAGCGCGAAGAACGGCCCGTAAGGGGCGTAGAGCGTCGCCCCGGCCAGGCTCAGCAAGGCGAACGACAGCCAGAAGTGCGAGGAGCCGAGCAGGTACGAACAGAAGAACGCCAGTGCGCCCACGGTCAGCAGCGGCCAGACGAACTGCTTG
Source organism: Pseudomonas sp. NPDC089530 (assembly GCF_050280705.1). Taxonomy (NCBI): domain Bacteria; kingdom Pseudomonadati; phylum Pseudomonadota; class Gammaproteobacteria; order Pseudomonadales; family Pseudomonadaceae; genus Pseudomonas; species Pseudomonas sp. NPDC089530. The sequence goes on from NZ_JBNNVU010000005.1 coordinate 132,445, forward strand.
CGCTGTTGGTATTTGTCCGAGGCCCAGGCCACCAGGAGCATCAGGCTGACGGCCGCGACATAAGGCACCGCGCTCAGCCAGCCGACCGTGACGATGTCGGCGGCGGCCGCCTGCTTGATGATGGTCGGCAGCCACATGATGAAACCGTAGACGCCGATGCTCCACAGGGCGTGCACGCAACAGAGCTGGATCACCAGCGGGCTGGCGAAGGCCTGGCGATAGTTGCGCACCGCCTGGATGCCCTTCTGCTCATCCACCAGGGTTGCGGCCAGGCGCTGCTTTTCCTCCCGGGTCAACCAGGCGACCTGCGCGGGCCTGTCGCGCACCAGGCGCCACCAGACGAACGCCCACAACACCGCCGGCGCGCCCTCGATGACAAACATCTCGCGCCAGCCCCAGGCGTGGATCAGGTAGCCGGACACCACCGACATCCACAGGACCGTGACCGGGTTGCCCAGCAGCAGGAAGGTATTGGCCCGCGAACGCTCCTGACGGGTGAACCAGTTGCTGATGAGGATCAGCATCGCCGGCATGACGGCGGCCTCGACGATGCCCAGGGATACGCGGATCAGCATCAGCATCGGGATATTGCTCACCAGGCCCGTGAGCATCGCGCAGGCGCCCCACAGGATCAGGCTGTAGAACACCAGTTTGCGCACGCTGTAGCGCTGCGCGTAGATAGCGCCCGGCACCTGGAAGAAAAAGTAGCCGAGAAAGAACAGCGCCCCGATCAGCGAGGAGGTGCCCTTGCCGATGCCCAGGTCCTGTTCGATCCCCGCCGCGCTGGCGAAGCCGTAGTTGGCGCGGTCCAGGTAAGCGAGGCTGTAGGTGATGAAAATCAGCGGCATGAGGTACAGCCAGCGCCGGGAAGCGAAGCCCTCGGCCTTGGCGGCCGGGCCGCTGGTGTGGCGATCCGCGGGGCGGCTATCGCCGCGCGGGTGCAGTTGCTCTTCGAGATGGCTCATGGGGCGTTACCTATTGTTGTTGTTTTCAGGTACGGCGGCGGGGTCAGACGACGCTGGTCAAGCCGCCGTCGACGAACAGGGTTTGACCGTTGATGAAATCGGAGGCCGCCGAGGCCAGGAATACCGCCGCGCCGCACAACTCCTCGACGCGTCCCCAACGCCCCGCGGGGGTGCGCTTGCACAGCCATTGGGAAAACGCCTCGTCGTCGATCAGCGCCCGGTTCATCTCGGTGGCGAAATAGCCCGGGGCCAGGCCATTGGCCTGGATCCCGTGGCGCGCCCATTCGGCGCACATGCCCTGGGTGAGCATCTTCACCGCGCCCTTGGACGCCGCGTAGGGGGCGATGCTCGGCCGGGCCAGTTGGCTCTGCACCGAGCAGATATTGATGATCTTGCCGCGACGCCGGGCAATCATGTGCCGGGCCACGGCCTGGGACACATGGAACACCCCGTCCAGGTTGACCCGCATCAGGGCGTGCCAATCGTCGGCGGCGAAGGTCTCCAACGGCGCGCGGCGCTGGATACCGGCATTGTTCACCAGGATGTCGATGGCCCCGGTCCGCGTCTCGAAGGTGTCTATGGCGTCGAACAGCCCGGCGCGATCGGTCACGTCGAACACCGCAATCTCCGTGCCGATCCCCTCGTCGCGCAATTGCCGGGCGATGGCCTGGGCCTTGTCCCTATTGCGATCGTTGATCACCACTCTGGCGCCAGCGGCCCCCAGGCCCCGGGCCAGTTCCAGGCCAATGCCCTTGCCTGAGCCCGTGACCAGGGCTCTTCTTCCCTCAAGCTGGAAACAACCGGGATTGAATGACATGCTTTCCTCCGCACAATGGCCGCTGTTGTCGTATCGGCCTTGCCCGGCACTTCACCGCAGGCTGCCGAGACTGTCCAATCGTCATTGCTGATCTGGTGATCAATTCCCGTGATCATGGAATCCAGCCGTTTTCGCCCCGGAGCTGTCCGATGGAAATCAAACATCTGCGTTCGTTCGTGACCCTGGCGCAAGAGCTACATTTCGGCCGCGCGGCCCAGCGCCTGGCCATTGTCCAGCCGGCGTTGAGCATGCAGATCAAGCTGCTGGAAGATGAGCTGGGCGTGCGCCTGTTCGAACGCAACCGCCACTCGGTGGCGCTGACGGAAGTCGGCGAGATCTTCCTACCCGAGGCCCGCGCGACCCTGCACCAGGCGGCCCACGCGATGGATGTGGCCAGGGCCTCGGGGCGCGGAGAAATCGGCCGCGTGCGCCTGGGGTTCGTCTCCTCGGTGCTGCCGGAGTTCCTGCCGGCGCTGATCCGCGCCATGCACGAACGCTTTCCGCGCATCGAGCTGGAGCTCAAGGACATGCCGGGGCCGGACCAGGCCGCGGCGCTGAAGAACGGCCAGCTGGATTTCGGCCTGATGCGCCTGCCGGCGGTGCTCCCTGGCATCCACACCCGCGAGGTGCTGCAGGAAAGCTTTCTGGTCGCCCTGCCGAGCGACCATCCGCTGGCCGCGCAAGCGACCCTGGCGCCAGCGGCGCTGGCCCGGCTGCCGGTGTTCATTCTCGCCAGGCGTTATGCGCCGGGCTTTCACGACCAACTGATGCAGGTGCTGGACAGCCATGGCACGCAGTTGGAGATCGCCGCGGAACTGGGGGAATTCACCACCATGCTCGCGCTGGTGTCCGCCGGCCTTGGCGTCGGCCTGCTGCCAGCCCATGCCGGACGCGCCCTGCCCGCCAATGTCAGCGCCCGCCCCCTGGAACTGGGGAGCTATCGGGCAACCACCGGCCTGGCCTGGACCGATCTGGACAATGCCCTGAAAAATACCGTGTTCGGCCTGATCGGCGAGGTGCTCGGTTGAGCCGGCGAGGCTTTGGCGCCCTGGCCAGAAGCCGGGCGCCACAGGCTTCCCCGGGCGCTGCCGACGGGGAATTTCTGTGCCCGCGCAGCGGTCTATGCTCGTCAGGGCGGGTGAAAACGCAAAAGAGGAAACGACAGATGCGGCGAGTGAGACAGAACCGCTGGGCTATAGGGCTGTTCGCCCTGCTGCTGTGTATCGCATTGCCAACCTTCGCTGCGCCCCAGACACCCGGGCCGCAGCCGCTGGGCCGCAACCAGCTGCCGCTGCTGGCCGAGGGCGCCACCCTGGAGCAGCTCAACGACCGGCTCGCGCTGATCCGCCAGAGCGTGTCGGCCAACCCCAACGACGACCTGCTCGCCGACCTGCGCCAGGCCGCGCTGCAGGTACAGAAACAGGCCGATGCCCTGATCGCGCTGCAGGCCGTCGATATCGAGCGCCTGGACGACCAGCTCAAGGTCCTGGGGCCGACCAAGCCCGACGAGGCGGCGAGCCTGAGCGAGCAGCGCCAGGCCCTGACCGCGAAGAAGGACGGGCTGCTCGACGAAGAACGCCAGACCAGCCTGCTCAGCCAGACCGGCCGCGACCTGGCCGCGCAAATCATCAACCTGCGGCGCAGCCTGTTCAATTCGCAGATCAGCACCCGCTCGGCGAGCCCCTTGAGCCCGGCCTTCTGGTCCACCCTGGTCCGCCCCACCGACGACGACCTGGGGCGCCTGAACAGCCTGAAACAGGAAATCCTCAGCGCTTTCGAAACGGCGCTGGCCCCCGGCGATCGCGGGCTGTTCATTGCCACGCTGATCCTTGCCGCGCTGATCTGGTTCGGCGGCCGGCGCCTGCTGGAACGCCTGCTGATCGGCTCGATGATCCGCTGGTTCCCCGAAGGCCGCCTGCGCCGCAGCACCCTGGCGCTGGGCGTCGGGCTGGCGACCATCCTCACCATCAATGTCGCTGCCTCGCTGGTGCGCTGGGGCCTGGTCAACAGCACCGTGCTCAGCACCAGCGTGCTCGACCTGTTCGAGCAGTGGCTGACGCTGCTGATTTTCTGCTCCTTCGTACTGGGCCTGGGCCGGGCCATGCTGATGCTACGGCGTCCGTCCTGGCGCTTGCCGCCGATTCCCGACCCGATCGCCACGGCCCTCGGGCCGTTCCCGGTGATCCTGGCCCTGGCGTTGCTGTTCCTCGCCGGCGAAGAGCGGATCAACAGCGTGATCGCCAGCAGCCTGGCCCTGACCGTGGCCGCCAACGGCCTGACAGCGCTGGTCACGGCGTTGATCTTTTTCCTCGCCCTGGTGCGTTATCGCCGCACCCGACGCCGCCACGAGCTGGAACAGCCCGGCGGCATCGCCGGGCTGCTGCCCTTCTTTCTCTCGGTCTGGGTCGCGGCGATCCTGCTCGCGCTGCTCAGCGGCTACCTGACCCTGGCCTATTTCCTCACCGTGAAGCTGCTGTGGGTCAGCGTGATCACCACCAGCGCCTACCTGCTGATCGCCTGGTTCGGCGACATGTGCGAAACCCTGCTCTCGCCCAAGCATCCCGGCGGGCTGGCGCTGGCGTCGGCCCTGGGCCTGTCGCCCCGGCACCAGGCCCAGGCCGCCACGGTGCTGGCGGGGATCGGCAAGACCCTGTTGCTGTGCCTGGCGCTGCTGCTGGTTTTCACCCCCTCCGGGTCCAGTCCGGCGGAACTGCTCGAGGGCCTCAGCCAGCTGGATGTCAGCGGCCGCTCGCTGGGCAACCTGAACATCGTGCCCCAGGACATGCTCCTGGCCATGGCGCTGCTGGTCGGCGGCATGTTCGCCGTGCGCATTCTCAAGCGCTGGCTGAGCGAGCGGCTGCTGCCGGAAACCACCATGGACGCCGGCATGCGCGCCTCCCTGGTGACCCTGGTGGGCTACATCGGCTTCGTCCTGCTGGTGATCGTGGTGATGTCCATCCTGCGCATCAACCTGACCAGCCTGACCTGGGTAGTCAGCGCCCTGTCGGTGGGTATCGGCTTCGGCTTGCAGGCCATCGTGCAGAACTTCATTTCCGGGCTGATCCTGCTCACCGAACGGCCGGTGAAGGTGGGCGACTGGGTCAGCCTCGGCGGCGTCGAGGGCGATATCCGGCGGATCAATGTGCGAGCCACGGAAATCCAGATGTCCGACCGCTCCACGGTGATAGTGCCCAACTCGCAGTTCATCTCGCAGAACGTGCGCAACGTGACCATGGACAATGCCCTGGGCGTGGTCGGCATACCCCTCACCCTGCCCCTGGAGACCGATGTGCTGCAGGTCCGCGAACTGTTGCTGCAAGCCTATGCCGAGCATGAAGCGATCCTCGAGACACCGGCGCCTTCGGTGTCGTTCAAGGACCTGACCAGCAACGGCCTGATCATCAGCGTCAGCGGCTACGTGGGCAGCCCGCGCTCGGTCTCCGGCACCCGCAGCGACCTGCTGTTCACCATCCTCGGGCGCCTGCGCGAAGTGGGCATCGCCCTGTCGTCGCCGCAGAACCTGGTGCTGGTCAACGACAGCCAGGACAAGGCCGCGGGCGAGTCGCCGGCCCCCTGAACACAACACCGCCGCAAGAGCATGCTCCTGCGGCGGCTTTCATTCAGGCCGGGTCCCCTGCCCGGCGCTTTCACTGCTTCCGGAAGAGGTAGAACAGGTTCGGTTCGCTGACGACATAGAGGTTGCCGTCGTTGTCCATGGTCAGGCCCTCGGCCCCGTAGGTGCTTTCCTTCAGGTCGCTGAAACGCCCGAGCAGGGTGCGGAAGCTGACCATCTCGCCCTTGTCGCTCAGTTCGACCATCAAGGCGGATTCCTGGCTGAGCATCACCAGGTGCCCGGTCTTGGGGTCGTAATACAGGTCGGAGATGTCCTTGCCGAAGAAACTACGGTCGACCCAGGCCGTGAGATCGAGCACCTTGATCTGCAACTTGCCCTCCAGGCTCTTTTTCACGCCCGAGATTTCGTACAGCTGGCGCGGGTCCCGCTCCTTGGTGACGAACAAGCGATCGTTGGCGGCATCGTAGGTCACGCCCTCGAACCCCTTGTTGTGCTGGCTCAGGTTGATGCCCAGGGCCAGGAACTGGGTGTCCTTGGCATCGATGACGGTGCCCGGACGTTCGGGGAATTTGAAGAAGCCCAGCTGTTGGAAGTTCTCGTCGGCGACGGCCATCCATCCGTCGCCCATGTAGGTCAGGCCCTCGGGGTCGTCGAAGCCCTGCAGCGGGTAGCGCTCGAGGATCTCTCCGCTCTTGCTCAGCGCCACGATCATGTACGGCGCCGCATTGGTCATGGCCAGCAGCCGGTCCTGGTCGTAGTCGTAGGTAATGGCCGATAGATCGTCCTCGATGCCCACCACTGGCTTGGCGTCGATCACGACCTTGTAGTCCGGGAGCCAGATGCTTTTGCCGACCCAGCGGGCGGCGTCGAGTTGGCTCACGACATAGAAGTAGAGCCGGTCATGCCAGTGGAACTTGACCACGGCAACGCTCGAGAGCACGGCGCCGATCAAGACCACGGACCACAAGACAGTACGCAGCCAATGGCGGGAGCGGCGCTTGACCTGGGGGAGCTTTACGGCTGTGTTCATGGAACCTTCCTTGTTATGGACGGGCAGTCCTTGCCCCGATTTCCGGTTGAGAGGCAGGCGAGGCACAGGCCTCGCTGCCGGCTTCAAATACGCGGCCGTTGCCACGCAAAGCGATAAGGTTCGGACGCCGGGCTGTCATGGCATTGGCCGTTGTCGGCAGCGGCCTGTACCAGGAACCACTCCCCGTCGGCGTCGGTGTCGACTTTTCTCGCCTTGTCGGGCTTGAAGCATCGCGCCAGTTCACCGGCTTGAATCAGGGCGAAGGCCGTCGGGTGGCTTCGCAGCCAGGTAGCGGCCCGCTGCGTCTGGTTGGGCGCATCCATGCCGAAATGGGCGATGGGCTGGAGGGCGAACAACCATTGGCCTTCGCGCCAATGGGTCAGCATCAGTTCGGCGCCCTGGGTCAGGCCGGCCACTTCGGACATGAGCATCTGGCGCTCGTTGGCTTTTTCCTTGATCGGCTCGATGAAGCCCCGGGCGAACCAGGCGACGAACCAGAACACCGCCAGGCCAACGAAGACCTTGCGTGCCCGGGGGCGCTGGCCGAACCAGCGGCGCAGCAGCCAGGGCACCAGTGGCGCCATCGCCAGCGCCAGGCCCGGCAAAGCGGGAAAAATGTAGAGCTTGCGTTTGCCGCTGCTCAGGGTGAAGAACAGCAGGATCAGCGCGACCCAGCCCAGCAGCACCAGGAGCCGGCCATCGCGCTTGCCCAGCTGGCGCCGCCAGGCGGGAACCAGCCAGGGCAAGGCCAGTATCAGCGGCAGCCAGTACTTGGGAATGACCTTGAGAAAGAAGTACCAGAACGGTTCCTGATGGTGCCAGGCATTGGCATAACGCTGCGCGGTCTGGCGCAGCAGGATTTCGCTGACGTAGGCGCGACTGGCGTTGTCGCCGTAAAGGATCACCTGCAGCAACAGCGGCAGCAGCCACAGCGCGATGGCGGCCAGGGCCACCACCAGGCCCAGCAGCCAGGCGCGCCACTGTCCCGGCATGGACACCACGCCCGACCAGCCCTTGCGGGCGGCATAGGCATAAGGAATCAGCATCAGCGCCGGCAGGAAGCCCACGCCCTTGCTGATGATGCCCAGCCCCATCGCCGCGCAGGCGACATAGAACCAGCCCCAGGCCGGCCCCAGCAGCAGGTGCCGGACCATGCCGTACAGGCCGAGGATGATCCACAGGCACAGGAAGCCGTCTATCTGCCCGGCCCGCAATATGCTGTAGGTCTGGTAGGTCGCCAGGAACAGCAGGCTGGCGATCACCCCGATGCGCCGGTTCCACAGGCGCTTGCCGAGGTCGTAGAGACAACCCGTGGTGACCACCCCGGCGATGAGCGCGGGCAGGAACAGGGCCAGGGTCGGCGAGCCGGTAAGGCGTGCGAACAAGGCAATCGTCCACATGAACAGCGGTGGCTTGTCGGGGTAGATTTCCGCTGCGCGGTGCGGGATCAGCCAGTCGCCGTTCTGCAGCATCTCCAGGGCGACGCCGAGAAACCGTTCCTCGTCGACGTTACCCGGCTGGCGCAGGCCGATCCCGGCGCCCACCATGAGCGCCGCCAGCAACAACAGCAAAAACAGTTCGATACGGGGGGAATGGGTCAGTCGCACGTTTCAGCCCTTCTGGTCCTTGAGGGTGGGTTCTTCATGCCTTGTGTCCTTGCTGCGGGCGATCAGTTGCAGGTTGCGCAGGTAGACGATGAAGCCAAAGGACTGGCCGATGATGAAGACCGGGTCCTGGCGGTAGATCGCGTACGCCAGCAGCAAGGCGCTGCCCACCAGGCTCAGGTACCAGAAACCCACGGGTATCAGGCTGCGTTTCTTGTATTCGCTGTACAGCCATTGCAGGGCAAAGCGGCCGGTGAACACCAGTTGCCCGGTGAAGCCGACGATCAGCCATAAGGTTTCCTTGCCCATTTCAGTCCCCCAGTTCGCAAGGCGAGGTCTCGAAACGTGTGCGCCGGATCAGCCACCAGACGCCGACCAGATCGAGGATGCCGACCAGGGCGCGGTCGAGGTTTCCGTACTTGGAGACGCCTGCGCCCCGTGGCCTGTGGTTGACCGGGTGCACCCGCATGCGGCCCCGGTGGCGCTGGATCAGGGCCGGAATGAAGCGATGCATGTGATCGAAGTAAGGCAAGCGCAGGAAAGCCTCGCGCTCGATCAGCTTCAGGCCGCAGCCGGTGTCCGGGGTGCGGTCCTTGAGCAGGTGGCCACGCAGCTTATTGGCGAAGCGCGAGGCCCAGCGCTTGCTGGCGGTGTCGCGCCGGTTCACCCGATGGCCGGCGATCAATTTGAGGTCGCCTGGGCAATGGGGCCCGCGGACGATGGCGAGCATGCCGGGAATATCCGCCGGATCGTTCTGCCCGTCGCCGTCGAGGGTCGCCAGCCAGGTGCCTTGGGCGGCTTGGGCGGCGTGATAGATCGACGTGCTCTGGCCCAGTGAACGGTCATGGCTGAGGATGCGCAGCTGCCAATAGCCGGACTGCTTCAGCGCCAACAGCCTTGCCGCACTGTCGTCGGTACTGCCGTCGTCGACCACTATCACTTCGAAGGATTCGCCGTGCAGCGCCTGGCGAACCTCCTGCAGCAGGTCGGGGAGGTTTTGCGCTTCGTTCTTGGCCGGAATCAGCACCGACAGGTAGGGGGTATTCGACATGATGGATTCACTGACAGATTGATTTTCTAGTGATGCGGCAATGAGCGGTCTCATTGCCGTGTTCGGCTATGGCCGGGCGGGTCATACCCGGTAGTAGTCCCGGTACCAGTCGACGAAATGCCGGGCGCCGACGCTCAGCGGCGTACTGGGCTGGAAGTTCACCCGCCTGGCAAAGTCGCCGACGTCCGCCCAGGTCTGCAGCACATCGCCCGGCTGCAGGGGCAAGTAGTGCTTGATCGCCTCGACACCGGTCGCCGCCTCGATGCAACCGACGAAGTCCAGCAGCCGGACCGGCGAGCCCAGGCCGATGTTGTAGAGCCTGGCCGGAGCCGCGGAGGCGCCCTGCCCGCTCGCCGGGCGCTCGTCGGGGTCGGGCGGACAGTCCTGGATGCGCACGATGCCTTCCACCACATCGTCGATATAGGTGAAGTCCCGCGACATATCGCCGTTGTTGTAGATGTCGATCGGCTGGCCATCGAGGATCGCCTTGGTGAACTTGAACGGCGCCATGTCCGGCCGGCCCCAGGGGCCGTACACGGTGAAAAAGCGCAGCCCGGTGCTCGGCAGGCCGTACAGGTGGGCGTAGGTATGGGCCATGAGTTCATTGGCGCGCTTGGTCGCGGCATAGAGCGAGATGGGCTGGTCGAGAGTCTCCGTGGTGGAGAACGGCAGCTTGCTGTTCATGCCGTACACCGAACTGCTGGAGGCATAGACCAGGTGGCCCACGGCGCCGTGCCGGCAGCCTTCGAGCAGGTTCACGAAGCCGGTCAGGTTGGAGTCCGCGTAGGCATCGGGCCGTTCCAGGGAATAGCGGACCCCGGCCTGGGCGGCCAGGTGGATCACCCGCTCGAACCGCTGCCCCTCGAATAGCGTCCGCATGCCCTGCCGGTCGGCGATGTCGAGTTTTTCGAAGGTGAAGTTGTGGTGTCGTTGCAACTGCGCGAGGCGCGCCCGCTTGAGATCGACACTGTAGTAATCGTTCAGGTTGTCGACCCCGATCACCTCATACCCGGCCTGGCAGAGCCGGGTCGCCGTATGGAAGCCGATAAAACCTGCCGCGCCGGTGATCAGGATCCTCATGCCCCAACCACCCCCGCAACAGGGTGTTCTATGGTCGCAGGATGACTCGGAACCAAAGGCTCGAGGCCAGTTCCCAAAAGAGTGAGCTTCATACTTCGTTCCTTGAAGAATATGCACGTTGTCCAGGATGCTGTTGCCCAGCTCTACTCTGTGATGCGCCTGACTCCCTGCTAAGCGCCACATTGCCGATCTGCGCCGGCAAATCAACGGTAGCAGGGAATCGCGGATAGTCGATTTTTTGCCTGTCTATCTCCCGCCAGCGCCGGGCTTCATGGGCTTTTGCCCTGCTGCGGGAACACCGCGGCTGATATTCTGGCTACCCTTAACCCGGATCACAGCTGTCGCGAAGGCCCGCGGCAACCCGGTCTCCTCTTCTGCCAGGCAAGGATCACCATGGACGGCAACATCGACAACATCGCCGAGGACAACGCCCTGGAGTCAAGGCGACTGCCCATCCTGGGGGTCACCATTGCCTTCTTGATGGTGGTCGCGGTGTCGATTCTCGGCATCTACGGCCTGCAGGTCGCCAGCAGCAAGGCCCATGAGCTGGAGCAGGCCCGGCTGGTCTCGGGCAACCTGGCCCTGTCCATCGCGCAACAGGCCACCGATACCTTCGACGAAGCCAACCTGATCCTCGAAGAGCTGATCGAACGCCTCGACGACCTGTCGCCCGAGGCCCTGGAAAAAACCCAGAAACTGATGAAAAAGCGCGTGGCCGCCACCGAACAGTTGCACGGCCTGTTCTTCTACGACCGGCAAGGCAACTGGGTGCTCACCTCGTTCGACTACAAGCCGCCCAAGGCGAACAACTCGGACCGCGACTACTTCAAGTTCCACCAGGAGAATGCGACCCTGGCCCCCAGGGTCGGGGAGGCCCTGCAGAGCAAGACCACCGGCGACTGGGTGATCCCGTTCTCGCGCCGGGTCAACGACGCCGATGGCAACTTCAAGGGCGTGGTGCTGGCGACCATCAAGCTGGCCTACTTCGACACCTTCTTCGACCGTTTCAGCATCGACGACAAGGGCGCGATCTTTCTCGCCCTGCCCCAGGGCACGATCATCGCCAGGCGGCCGTTCGATGAAAAGCTCATCGGCGCCTCCCTGGCCCGGGGCGAAATCTTTTCCGTGCACATACCGCGCGCCCCCGCCGACACGGTCATGGTCAAGTCGATCATCGACGGCGTCGACCGCCTGTTCGGCTACCAGGTGCTGCACAAGTACCCGCTGGTGGTGGCTGCCGCCAACTCCCGCGAATCCATCCTGAGCCGCTGGCGCGCCGACACCTACCAGTTGACCGCCATGATCGCCGTGGTGCTGCTGATCAACCTGATGATCGGCATTCTGCTGTTCAAGCAAGTGCGCAAGGGCCTTTTGGTGGAAGGCCACTTGAAGAAAGCCCGCGCAGAGCTGCAGACCCTGGTCCTGCAGGACGGCCTGACCGGTCTCGCCAACCGCCGGCACCTGGAGCGCAACCTGGAGCTGGAATGGCGCCGGGCGGCCCGGCAGCGCTCGTCGATCAGCCTGATCATGCTCGACATCGACCACTTCAAGACCTTCAACGACCGCTATGGCCATGTGGCAGGCGACCATTGCATCTGCGCCGTGGCCCAGGCCATCAAGCAATCCGTGCACCGGCCTTCGGACCTGGCGGTGCGCTACGGCGGCGAAGAGTTCGCGATCCTGCTACCGGACACCGAACCCGGCGGTGCCTACGTGCTGGCCGAGAACATCCGCCTGGCGGTGCAGGCCCTGGCGATCGACCATGCCGAGAACGCCGGTGGCGTCGTCACCATCAGCCTCGGTGTCTACACCTGCGTGCCCGCCTCCTCCGACTTCAACACCCTGCTGACACGGGCCGACTCGGCGCTGTACATGGCCAAGCGCAGTGGGCGCAATCAGACGGTGCCCAGTTCCTAGACAGTCAACCCTGCACCGCCCCGCGCTCCTCAAGCAGCCGCACGAAGTGGGTCAGGCTGCGCGACACCGTGCCCCTGCGCCAGATCAGCCAGGTCTGCAGGAAGCGGAACGGCTGCGCCAGGCGCCAGATGCTCACAGTGCCGCAACCGGGCATGCTTTCGAGCATGCTGCGGGGCATCAGCGCCAGGCCGGCGCCGGCGCTGACACAGGCGAGCATGCCGTGGTAGGACTCCATTTCGTGGATCTTGCCCGGCACCGCGCCGTCCTCGCTGAACCAGCGCTCGAAGTGATGGCGGTAGGAGCAGTTGGCGCGAAAGGCATAGATGCTCTCGCCGCTGACGTCGAGCCCGCGGCTGATCGCGGCATGTCCCAGGGGCGCGATGATCACCATCTCTTCATCGAACACCGGCACCCCTTCCAGGCTCGGGTGCGGCACCGGGCCGTCGACGAACGCGGCCGTCAGGCGCCCGGACAGCACACCGTCGATCATGGTCCCGGAGGGCCCGGTGGAGAGGTCCAGCTCGACCTTGACGTGCTTCTGGTTGTAGGCCGCCAGCAATGCCGGGATCCGCACCGCTGCCGTGCTCTCCAGGGAGCCCAGGGAAAACGGGCCCTGGGGCTCCTCCCCGGCCACCGTCAGCCGCGCTTCCTGGACCAGGTCGAGAATGCGCCGGGCGTAGTCGAGAAAACTCCAGCCCGCCGGCGACAGGCGCAAGCGGCTTTTCTCGCGGATGAACAGTTCCACCCCCAGGTCCTGCTCCAGCTGCTTGATCCGCGTGGTCAGGTTGGAGGGCACCCGGTGGATGAGTTGCGCCGCCGCGCTGATGCTGCCTTGCTCGGCGACCGCCTTGAATATTTCCAGCTGGACCAGATCCAAGTCATTCTCCAAACGTGAAAGATATGCTCTTTATTATTCAGTTTTCATAAGCCATGCACCAGCCTAACCTGCGGCCATTCCCCAGCCCCACAGGACGCTGCCATGACTACGGTTTCCAGCCAGACCCACGCCATTTCCACCAACCCGGCCACCGGCGAGCAGATCGCCCATTACCCCTACGAATCCGCCGAGGTGCTGGACGCCGCCCTCGCCCGGGCCGCCGGCGCCTTCGCCCGGTGGCGCCGCACCAGCCTGGAACAGCGCACGACGCTGCTGCTGGCGTTGGCCAAGGCCCTGCGCGACAACGCCGAAACCATGGCCCGCACCATCACCCTGGAAATGGGCAAGCCGATCGCCCAGGCCCGCGGCGAAATCGACAAATGCGCCCAGCTCTGCGAATGGTACGCCGCCGAAGGCCCGGCCATGCTTGCCCCCGAGCCGGCTCCGGTGCCGAACGGCAAGGCGCGCATCGAATACCGGCCGCTGGGCCCGATCCTCGCGGTGATGCCGTGGAACTTCCCGATCTGGCAGGTGCTGCGTGGCGCGGTGCCGACCCTGCTCGCCGGCAATACCTATGTACTCAAGCATGCGCCGAACGTCATGGGCAGCGCCTACCTGTTACTGGAAGCCTTCCAGCGCGCCGGGTTCCCCCAGGGGGTGTTCGAGGTGATCAACGTCACCCCGGACGGCGTTTCCACAGCCATCGCCGACCCGCGGATCGCCGCCGTGACCCTCACCGGCAGCGTGCGCGCCGGGATGGCCATCGGCGCCCAGGCCGGCGCGGCCCTGAAGAAATGCGTGCTGGAGCTGGGCGGTTCCGACCCCTTTATCGTGCTCGACGACGCCGACCTGGACGCCGCCGTGCAGGCCGCGGTGATCGGGCGCTACCAGAACACCGGGCAGGTCTGCGCCGCCGCCAAGCGCCTGATCGTCGAGCAAGGGGTGGTCGAAGCCTTCACCGAGAAGTTCGTCGCCGCCACCCGCCAACTGCGGGTCGGCGACCCGCTGGCCAACGACACCTACATCGGCCCCATGGCCCGCTTCGACCTGCGCGACGAGCTGGACCAGCAAGTGCAGGCCACCCTGGGCGAAGGCGCGACCCTGTTGCTCGGCGGCGCCAAGGCCGAGGGCCCGGGCAACTTCTACCAGCCCACGGTGCTGGCCGGGGTCACCGACCGGATGACCTCGTTCCAGCAGGAACTGTTCGGCCCCGTGGCCTCGATCATCACCGCGAAAGATGCTCGGCACGCCCTGGAACTGGCCAACGACAGCGAGTTCGGCCTGGCCTCGACCCTCTACACCCGCGATGTCGAGCTGGCCGAGCGCCTGACCGCCGAGCTGGACACCGGCGGCGTGTTCATCAACGGCTACTGCGCCAGCGATCCCCGGGTCACCTTCGGCGGCGTGAAGAAAAGCGGTTTCGGCCGCGAACTGTCGCACTTCGGCGTGCGCGAGTTCTGCAACGCGCAGACGGTGTGGCTGGATCGCAACTGATCCGCGCCAGAAAAAGGGGAGCCCGCCGGCTCCCCTTTTTTTGCCTGTTCGCCAGCGGTTGCTCGCTCCACACGTCGAACGATGCCTGACGTGCCCGAAGCTGAATGGCCAGACATGACCGGCCATCGGAACGCAGCCTTCGGCCCGGCGCCCCAGGGTCCACACTTGATTCAGCGACTCCGGGCATTCTGGACGAACGCCGACCGAAGCCGCCTGGCCGGGCGCCGTTGCGTCTTCGAGCAGCAGGCCCCGGCCCCGCCCGACGCTCCTGGAAGGATGGCCAGGGGCGTTGAACGTGCAGGAGAACAGCGATGACCTTTTATGTCGTGGCACGCCTCGAGCAGTTGCCCGAAGACCGCGGCACCCGGGTGCAGATCGGCGACGAAGCCGTGCTGCTGATTCGCAGCGGCAACCAGGTCCTGGCCTACCAGGCCGATTGCCCCCATGCCGGCGCGCCGCTGGAACAGGGCGTGGTGTCCCTGGGACAACTGATCTGCCCCTGGCACAAGGGCGCCTTTGCCTGCGACAGTGGACAACCCTGCCAGCCGCCGCCCCTGGCCAGCCTCAAGCGCTACCGGGTGGACATCCGCCACGACCGGGTGTGGGTCGCCGACGAGCCCATGCCGGACGCCGCCGTGCCACGGGTGGCCGAACCGCAGCGAATCGTGGTGATCGGTGGTGGCGCCGCCGGCGCGGCGGCGGTGGCCACCTTGCGCGCCAAAGGCGTCAGTCTGACCTGGATCGACAAACAGGCACAACCCGCCTATGACCGCACCGCCCTGAGCAAATACGTGCTGGCCGGCGAGATGCCACCGGACGAAGTGCCCGACCTGCTCGACCAGGGGTTCTATCGCCACGCCGCGGTACGGCTGCTGCACGCCGAGGTTCGCAGCCTCGATCCGCTCCGGCGGCAGATCCATCTGGCGGACGGCCAACGCCTGGACTACGACGCCGCGCTCCTGGCCACCGGCGCCGAACCGCGCCGGCCGGCCATCGACGGCGCGGACCTGCCGGGGGTGTTCGTGCTGCGCTCGCGGGAGGATGCCGCGCGCCTGTTCGCCCAGGCGCTGCCGGGCAAGCGCGTAGCCATAGTCGGCGACAGCTTCATCGGCCTGGAGGTCGCCTCGTCCCTGCGCAAGCGCGGGCTGATGGTGCACCTGATCGGCCGCCACCAGGTGCCGCTGCAGAAGCAGCTGGGCGAACGCATCGGGCGCGCCATCCGCGCCCTGCATGAACAGCACGGGGTGATCTATTACCCCGGCTGCGAAGCCCGGGCCCTGGTCGGCGAGGACCAGGTGCAACAAGTGGTCCTGGACAACGACCAGCGCATCGCCGTCGACCTGGTGCTGTTCGGCACCGGCGTGCGCCCTGCCACCGCCTTCGTCGAAGGCCTGGAACGCGCCGCAGACGGCTCGCTCAAGGCCGACGCCAGCCTGGAGGTGGCCGAGGGTTTGTGGGCGGCGGGCGATGTGGTGAGTTTCCCCGGCGACAGCGGCTTGCAGCGCATCGAGCACTGGCGGGTGGCCCAGCAACAGGGCCGGCTCGCTGCGCGCAACCTGCTTGGCGAACGGCTGCGTTTCAACGAGGTGCCGTTCTTCTGGACCTATTTCTACGACCAGACCTTCGAGGTGCTCGGCCATGCCCGGCAATGGGACCGGATCGTCTTCGAGGGCGAGCCGGAGCAGTACCGCTTTATCGCCCTGTTCTGCGTCGGCGAACGGCTGGAGGCGGTGGTTGCCTGCGAATACCCGCGGGCCATGGCGCTGCTGTCGCAGCGCATGCGGCAACCGTTGTCATGGGACGAGGCGCTGGAGTTGATCCATGCCACGCCGGAGTGAAGCAATGGCCAGCCCATCGTAAGCGGAGTGCCTGATGCGGCGGGGTTGCCTGGGGTTGCGACGGCTGCGCCGCCGATCGCAGCCTCGCTGTCGCTCGGCAGCGGCTACAGGGATTGCGGTGCTTGTGTAGCCGCTGTCGAGCGACAGCGAGGCTGCGCCCGAGTGCGTAGCGCTCGCAAACCCTGCACCGCCGTGGATCCGGTCAGGCCCCGAGCGGATGTTTACGCAGTTGCTCCAGCAACGCCTGGAGTGGATGCTGCAACCCCTGCCCCTCCTGGCGCTTGACCTGGCTGCGGCAGGAATAGCCGTCGGCCAGCAGGCGCCCACCCTGCCCGTGGCGTGCCACCAGCGGCTGCCAGGACTGCTGATAGATGACCTGGGAAGTGGCCAGGTTGCGCGCCTCATGGCCGTAGGTACCGGACATGCCGCAGCAGCCGCTGGGCAGTACCTGCAACTTCAGCCCCAGGCGCGCGAACACCTGTTGCCACAGGCCGACGGCGCCCGGTTCGTTGGTTTTCTCCGTGCAGTGCGGCAGGAACTGATACAGCTGCGCCTCGGTCGCCGGCGTCGACGTGGCCGGCGCTTCAGGCAGCACCCGGGCCAGCCACTCCTGAGGCAGCAAGACCTCGGGAGCCTGCCCAGCGCCCAGGGTCTTGCGGTATTCCTGGCGGTAGACCAGGGTCATCGCCGGGTCGAGGCCCACCAGCGGCACGCCGCTGGCCTGCAGTTTCAACAGCGACTGGGCGTTGTAGCGCGCGGCCCGGGCGAAGGCGCCAAGGAAACCCTGGACCTGCAAAGGCTTGCCATTGGGCGCGAACGGCGCCAGGTAGATCTGGAAGCCCAGGCGCTCGATCAGCTCCAGCCATTCGGCCGCCAGCGGCGTCTCGAAGAACCGGGTAAAGGCATCCTGCACCAGCACCACACTGCGCCGGCGCTGCTCGTCGGTCAGCGCCGCCAGCTGCGCGGCATTGGCCATGCGCACATTGCGCCGGCGGCACACCGCCTGGAAATCCAGGGTGCTGAGCAACGGGCTGTCGACCATCCCCGCCAGGCGTTCGAGGGCGCGATTCACCGGCGCCGCGCTGATCAGCCCGTTGTACAACCGTGGCAGCCGCGCCAGGTAGGGAATGCTGAATTCCAGCGAGCCGATCAGATAATCCTTCAGCGGCCGCAGGTAACGACCGTGGTACAGCTCGAGGAAACGCGAGCGGAATTCCGGCACGTTGACCTTGACCGGGCATTGCCCCGCGCAGGACTTGCAGGCCAGGCAGCCGGTCATGGCGTCGTACACCTCATGGGAGAAGTCCTCGCGCCCGCGCAGCCGGGCCAGGCTGTTGTAGACCCGCTGGGCCAGGTTGGACAGCCGCGCGCCACCGCCATTGAGCACATCCACCCCCTGCTCGCCCTGCAGGCGCAGCCACTCGCGGATCAGCGAGGCGCGGCCCTTGGGCGAATGGATGCGGTTGCGGGTGGCCTTCCACGACGGGCACATGGCGTCGTCCGGGTCGAAGTTGTAGCAGGCGCCGTTGCCGTTGCAATGCAGGGCGCTGTCATAGCTCTGCCAGACGCGCTCGTCGATGGTGCGGTCGAGTTCGCCGCGCAGCACCACTTCGTCGACCCGGGTCAGGCGTGCTTCCGGCACCGAGGCCGGGGTGGCGATCTTGCCGGGGTTGAGCTGGTTGAACGGGTCGAACGCCGCCTTCAGGGCTTGCAATGCCGGGTACAGCTCGCCGAAATAGTCCGGCACGTACTGCGAGCGCAGGCCCTTGCCGTGCTCGCCCCAGAGCAGACCGCCGTGCTTGTGGGTCAGCGCCGCGACCGCATCGGAAATCGGCTGGATCAGCGCCGCCTGCTTGGGGTCCTTCATGTCGAGGATCGGCCGCACATGCAGCACCCCGGCGTCGACGTGGCCGAACATGCCGTACTGCAGGCCGTAGCTGTCGAGCAGCGCACGGAACTCAAGGATGTAGTCCGCCAGGTTCTCCGGCGGCACCGCGGTGTCTTCGACGAAAGGCTGCGGCCGCGCCTCGCCCTGGACATTACCCAGCAGGCCGACCGCACGCTTGCGCATGGCGTACACCTGGTTCACCGCCTGGGCACCGACGGCCAGGGTGTGGCCCAGGCGCACCACCGAGCTGTCCTGCTGCAGGTGGCGGACAAAGGCGTCGACCCGCTGCTCCAGCTCGCCCTGGTCGTCGCCGCTGAACTCGATCAGGTTGATGCCCAGGGTCGGGGTCTCGGCCTGCTCCGGGAAATACTGCGCCACGCCGTGCCAGACGATGTCCTGCATCGCCAGCATCAGCACCTTGGAATCCACCGTCTCGATCGACAGCGGTTTGAGTTCCATCAAGGCCTTGGCATCGCGCAGCGCATCCATGAAGCCGGCGTAACGCACGTTGACCAGGATCGAGTGCTTGGGAATCGGCAATACATTCAGCCGCGCCTCGACGATAAAGCCCAGGGAGCCCTCGGAGCCGCACAGCACGCTGTTGAGGTTGAAGCGCTCCGGGCTTTCGCGCAGGTGCGCCAGGTCGTAGCCGGTCAGGCAGCGGTTGAGCTTGGGAAAGATCGCCTCGATCAGTTCGGCCTGGCTGTCGGCGATACCCTGGGCGCAGCGGTAGACCTCACCGATGCGGTCGTCGCGGGCGGTTTCTGTCTGCAACTGCTGATCGTCGATCGCTGTGGTGTCCAGGCGGCTGCCATCCAGCAGCACCGTGCTCAGCTCCAGCACGTGATCGCGGGTCTTGCCGTAGGTGCAGCTGCCCTGGCCGCTGGCGTCGGTGTTGATCATGCCGCCGACGGTGGCGCGGTTGGAGGTGGACAGCTCCGGGGCGAAGAACAGGCCGTGGGGCTTGAGGGCGGCGTTCAGCTGGTCCTTGACCACCCCGCTCTGCACCCGCACCCAGCGTTCCTCGACATTGATCTCGAAGATGCGGTTCATGTGCCGGGACAGGTCGACCACTATGCCGTCGGTCAGCGACTGGCCGTTGGTGCCGGTGCCGCCGCCGCGGGGCGTGAGCACCACCTTGCGGTGTTCCGGGCGCGCCGCCAACCGGGCCAGCAACTCGACGTCCACGGCATCCTTGGGAAACACCGCCGCTTGCGGCAACCGCTGGTAGATCGAGTTGTCGGTGGCCAGCACCGTGCGCAGGCCCAGGTCGCGGGCGATCTCGCCGCGGAAGCCGCCAGCGGCCAGGGCGTCGAGAAAACCTTGGTAATGGGCCAGCAGGTCGCGTTCGGGGGCAAGCAGAGCAATCATCGAAAAGACTTCCAGACAGAGAAAAGGCCCAGCGGTGCATGCAAAACACGTATGCTTGCACGCAGCCCGAGGGCCGCAGAATAGGCAATAAGGCGTATTTTCCGCTGCCTGCGCCTTGGGGACAAATGTATTTCCTGCGGCATTTGCATGAGTTTCATGAATGAACCCAAGACGCCTCACCCCGTCGATGTCGGTGCTGGTGGCCTTCGAGGCCGCTGCACGGCATGGCAGCTTCACCAAGGCCGCCGAGGAACTGGCCCTGACCCAGAGCGCCGTCAGCCGCCAGGTCCAGGCCCTGGAGTCGCTGCTGGAAGTGCCGCTGTTCAGCCGCGACGGCCGGCATATCCAGCTGACCGCCGCCGGCGCCCTGTACCACCACGAGCTGGCGGCGGCCCTGGCGCGGATCCGCAACGCCACCTTGCAGACCATCGCCCACAAGGCCGGCGGCGGCCCGCTGCACCTGGCGGTGTTGCCCACCTTCGGCTCGAAATGGCTGCTGCCGCGCATGCATGACTTTTATGCCAACCACCCAGGCACCCTGGTGCATATCCACTCGCGCATCGTCAGCACCGACCTGTCGAAAGACACCGGCGACATGCACGCCATCATCTGCGCCGGCACCGGCCACTGGCCCGGCTACGAGGCCCATCGACTGCTGTCGGAAAAACTCACGGTGGTGGCCAGCCCCAGGGCCCTGCCCGGGTATGCCTCGATGTCCACCGGCGAAGTGGCGCAACAGCTGCTGTTGCATGTGGTGTCGCGCCCCGACGCCTGGCCCGAATGGTTCGAGCAGAACGGCCTGCAGCAGCGGGCGATGCGCATGGGGCCGGGGTTCGAGCTGACCGCGCACCTGATCCAGGCGGTGGTCGCCGGTATCGGCATCGGCCTGGTGCCGCGGATCCTGGTGCAGGACGAGATCCAGAGCGGCGAGCTGGTGGCGCTGTTCGAGCCGGTGGACAGCGGGCGCAGCTACTACCTGGCCTACCCGACCCGCTACCAGCACCTGCCCTCGCTGCAGGCGTTCAGCCAGTGGCTGCTGTCGATCCCCTTTCCCGACAGCTGACCTCATTCAGTCGTATTCGGCCTCTTCATGCTCGCCCAGCAGGCGCCGCTGGCGTGGCGAGGCCTGCGCCAGCACCTCGGGGTTGAAGCGCCAGTCCAGGTACGGCGAGAACTTCTGCGCCACCATGCGCCGGCCATAGTGCACTTGCAGCAGGTAGCGGATGCGCTCCTCGCTGCAGTTCTCGCTGCCCGCATGCCACAGCTCGCTGCGAAACATCAGGGCATCGCCGGCCTGGCACAACACCGCCTGGGGCAGTCGGCCATGCCAGTGTTCCTCGCCGGCCCGGGGCGCCCGCCCGGCGCGATGACTGCCCGGCACCACCCGGGTCGGGCACAGGTCCTGGTCGATATCGTCCAGGTACAGGTGGCAGGTGCAGATCTGCATCGGCAGCTCGAACGCCGGGTCGGCCAGCAGGCGTCGGGGCAACGCCATGACCAGGTAATCCAGGTGCAGCCCCAGCCCCTGGAACCCCGGATGACAACGCCAGGCGGTCTGGCCGATGACATGGCAATCGTCGCCCAGGGCCGCCTCGGCCAGCTCGATGACCCCGGGCGGGTCGAGAAAAGGCAACCACAGCGGGTCGCGGTTGAACACGCATTTGTAGTGATCGAGCAGACCGCTGTAGTCCCAATGCCGGGTTTCCAGGCCATCGATGGCGTGCCGTAACAGACGGATCTGCGCCGCGTCCAGCACCCCCGGCAGCAGCACGAAGCCCTCCGTATGCAGGGTTTGCAGGCGCTCGGCGGTCAGGGCCGGCGGGGTCGACACGGCGGGCATGGCGGCTAGTCGATGGGGCCGATATTGATCAGCCGGTCGCTGCCCAGCCCCGGCACCCTAGCCAGCACTGCCACGGGCGTGGCGGGGGAAAACTCGATGACGTAGCCCATGCCACTGCCATCTTCCTCGATGGTCACGACCCAACGCGCCACCTCGTCGGGGTTCAGGCTCAGCGCCCGCGCCATCCGGCGCTGGCGGCGTTCCTCGAGCGTTTCGTCCAGGGAGTCGTCGTTCATCTGCCTCAACCTCCGGCGTATCACCACCCAACCGGGCCGGATGCGGCCCTTACAACAGCTGTGAAAATGATTGTCGGCAAAAGTTGAACGCCCTGCGCCGCGCCATGACGAACGGCAGCGGATAACGATTTTTATCAGCGCTCCACAAACGAATTTTCTTTCGAGGGTTTCAGAAAGGGCCTAAAGCGCCACAGCGGGCTGGCCCCCTAGCATCGGTGGCCGATCCCGACGCCGAGGCCGCCCATGCGTTTACTGAAGAAATCCGATCGCGATGCCTGGCAGGCGCAGGACCCGTATAGCGCGCAAACCCGGGTGCGCCAGGCACTGCAAGGCCAACGGTCGAGCCTGGCCGGACTGGATGAGCTGTTGCGCGAGCACCACGGCATCCACAGCGACCGGGACATCCTGGCCGCCGTGAAAAACGGCGACTGGGTGCTGGTCACGGACAGCTCCAGCCCGACCGCCACGGGCAGCCTGGCCTGCCCTATTCCCGAGCCGGAGCCGGTTTACCTTCAGCCAGACCCGTGGCCCGAGCCCAAACCCCGCACCGAGCGCATCTTCGCCAAGTCCGTCGACACCGCCCCTTGGGGTACCACCCAGGCCGGTAGCGCCAGCGAGCCAGCGGCCAACTTCGGCAAGACCATGGTCCTGGCGTCCTCCGCCACCGAAGCCGGACTGGGCAGGATCGCCGGGGACCTGATCCTCAGGCGTTTCGCCTGGTCGCTGGAGATGGCCGGGACGGCGCTCAAGACCGCCGGCGGCCCCATAGGCCAGGTGCTGATCCTGGCCATGACCCCGACCCTGCTCGGCGACGACACCTTCTACAGCGAAGAACAACTGCGCGAGCTGCGCGCCGCCAGCACCCGGGTGCGCTTCCAGTTCCGCCGTGACCACCAGGGCGCGCTGCAGGTCTACGGCATCCATACCAGTGCCCAGTCGGGGCAGGACTCGGTGCCGGTAATCGAGGCCCGCTGGAACGCAGCCAAAAACGCCATGCAGGCCCACCTCGGCACGCTCACCATCACCTGGACGCCCAATAACGGCCCGGTGGTGACCGCCCCCACGCCCTACCCGGGCGTGACCGACGAACTGGCCAGGATCATGGTCCACCCCATCGAAGAAGGCGGCGACAGCCAGCTCCAGGGCGCGCCCATCGACGAGCTCAAGGTCGAAGACTGCATCATCACCTTCCCGGCGGACAGCGGCATCAGGTCGTTGTACCTGGTCTTCGCCAAGCCCATGGTCAACCCACTGGAGGTCGGACCGGCGAATGATCTTTCCAGCAGGAGCGCGAGGGATGGGTTGGATATTGATCATATACCGTCGCAGAAGGCGTTGGAGGCGTTTTTGCTGGCAAACGATCCACGTATAAAAGATAAAAAACTCCAAGACTATTTGCGCAAAGCCCCCAGCATCGCGATCCCGCGCAAGATTCATCAAAAATACAGTGCGACGTATGGCGGAAGAAATACCAAACTTCAACAAGCTGAAGACGCTGCCGACCTGCGCACAGCCGTAGACCGTAATCTAGACGCCATCAAGCCCTTCTTATTGGAAGAAGGCTTCGCTGAAGATCAGATCGAAAAAGCACGAAGCGATCTGCATAACCTCCATCAGGAACAAGGCTGGTATTGATATGAACGCGGCAATGATTGATGACCTGGTTAAGAGCCTTGGACGCACCTATCCCGAGATGATTGCCTCTGGAATGTATCTTCCAGGTGAGGCTCCCAAGGGAATCTTTGAAGACAGCGATACCGTGGCAATGTCCCCTTGGCCCGGAGTCGAATTAGGTTTTTGGGCCAGCAGTCAACGCTTTGAGATTCTTTTTGTCAGCTTGTTGAAGAGTTTTCAGGAAGAGTCAATTTACAAGGGAAGTCTTCCCTACCAACTTAAAAGCCGAATGAATCAGGAGTGGATACGCTCCCGATATGGAGAACCATTGGAATCAAGAGCACCTTTCAAAATGCCCATACGCGGTATGACCGGAGGTTGGGATATTTATCGTTTTCCGGGCATCCCAAAAGGTACCCAGACAGTATTTAAATACAACTCCGCCATGGAGGTTGAAGAGGTAGTGTTCGAGCTGAATGAGAGATCACACACTTAATTTGTAGAGGGGCCTAGGTGAACGCCGTAATGATCGATGAGTTGGTTAAAAAAATCGGGAGCACTTATCCCGAACTGATTGCCTCAAGAATGTCTCTCCCAGGCGGGCCACCAGAAGGCATATTTGAAGACAGCGATACCACGGCAATGTCACCAGAGGCAGGTATCGAACTTGAATTTTGGGCCGGTACCCAGCGCTTTGAAGCCTTATATGTTTTCTTGCTGAAGCGCTTTTCAGAACAATCGACCTATAAGGGAAAACTGCCCTATCACCTCGAAATCAAGATGAACCAGAAATGGGTCAGGTCCCATCACGGCGAACCTCTGGAATCAGGAGCCCCTTATAGAATTCCGGTGCTAGGCATGACTGGCGGCTGGGATGCCTATCGCTTCGCGGGTTTCCCCAAACATATCCATGTGCGGTTCCAATACAACGTCGACATGGAAGTGGAAGGAATCGTCTTCCGGCTGAACGAAAAGTCACATGCTTAGTTCGGCAGGGGGGGCATCGTGAGCATCGAAATGAACGCGGTGATGATCGATGACTTGGTTCAATACCTCGGCCGTACCTACCCCGAAATGATTTCCTCCGGGATGCAGATTCCCGGTGGACCACCTAAAGGCATCTTCGACAGTGCGTTTGTTCCAACGCTTTGCAGGCCAGCGCGAATCGCGTACAACGCAGCCGCTATCGCTGGCTCTTTGACAGCTTGAGTAGCACCTCCGGGGGTTGCCTCGATTCGGATCCGTTTTATAGAACAAGGCCCCATGAAAAAGTGAAACTGTTACTCATCACTTCGCTAGGAATCCTGTCGCTAGTTCACGCATCGATATCCTTCGCGGATAACAACGGGAAAAATCTCTATTCACAGAGATGCGCCATATGCCACGGACCCGATCTCAAGGGAACAGGGCCATTGGCCAATAGCAGCAACCCGCCTACCCCCGACCTTACGACCTCCGCTTTCAAAAAACGGCTGGATGATTATCCGGGCGTTATCGTCTCGTCGATCATACTTCGCCCTAATGGAGACTTGATTCCAAGAACCTTGCGAGAGAACGGCGTAAAGCTAGCGCCGCACGCTTGGACAGTTCAGGATCTGCGCGATTTGAATCAATACATGAGCGGTGTGATTGCAAAAAGTCGATGACTTTCAGGCGGGAGGTCGGACCCACCTCAATCCCCCCGAATATACCCCTCCAACTGCCGAATCAGATCCGCCTGTTCGACAATCGCTTCCTTCACCAGATCGCCAATCGACAGCAGGCCAATCAGTTGCTCGCCGTCGAGCACCGGCAGGTGCCGCAGGTGGCTGTCGGTCATCACGGCCATGCAGCGTTCGATGCTGTGCTGGCTGTCGGCGGTGATCACTGGGGCGCTCATGATGGCGCGGACCGGGGTGCCCACCGATGAGCGGCCTTGCAGCACCACCTTGCGCGCGTAGTCGCGTTCGCTGATGACGCCGACCACTTGCCCGCCTTCCATCACCGGCAGCGCGCCGACGTTTTTCTGCGCCATCATTTGCAGCGCTTCGAGCACCATCTGGTCCGGGCCGATGCTGTGCACCTGGCGGTGTTCCACGGCCTTCAATTTCAGCAACTGAGCGGCGGTCTTCATGGGCGTCTCCGATTCCTTGGGTCGAGCAACAGGGTTCCGGCTCCGCGCCACGAGGCGCGGCGGCCGGTAGTGATCAAGGATGAACAAGGCGGCCTACTGCACGCCGATCTCCACCACATCGCCGCGCAGCCGCGCCGGCCAGGTGCGCAGGCGCTGCTCCGGGTATTCCAGGCAGCTGCCGTCGGCCAGGCGGAAGTGCTGCTTGTACAAGGGCGATGCGATCACCAGGTCGTCCTTGATGCAGCCCACCAGGCCGCGGCCGATCACGTTGGCGCCGGATTGCGGGTCGTGGTTGTCGATGGCGTAGAGGGTTTGCTGCGGGGCATCGGGCAGGTAGATCAGCGCCACCTGGGCGCCTTCGTGCCACACCACCACGCCGCTGTGGCTCACCAGGTCCTGGCGGTTGCACACGGCCTGCCACTGGACCTCCAGTTGTTCGTCGATACGTTGCGGGTTCTGGGACAGGTTCATCAGACCACCTCCTGGGTGACGGGAATCAGGTTGAGTTCGGCGGCCATGATCGGCCGGCGCTGGCCACGCTCCTGGACAAAATGGATGTCCGGGTCCGGGCGCTGGTCGTTGACGAAGGTGCGGAAGCGCTTGAGCTTTTCCGGGTCCTTCAGGGCGTTGGCCCATTCGCATTCGTAGCGGTCCACCACCAGTTGCATCTGTGCTTCCAATTCGGCGCCCAGCCCCAGGCTGTCGTCGACGATCACCGCCTTGAGGTAGTCCAGGCCGCCCTCCAGGCTTTCGCGCCACACCGAGGTGCGTTGCAGGCGGTCGGCGGTGCGGATGTAGAACAT
Organism: Pseudomonas sp. NPDC089530; assembly: GCF_050280705.1. Classification (NCBI taxonomy): domain Bacteria; kingdom Pseudomonadati; phylum Pseudomonadota; class Gammaproteobacteria; order Pseudomonadales; family Pseudomonadaceae; genus Pseudomonas; species Pseudomonas sp. NPDC089530. The sequence continues at coordinate 158,557 of NZ_JBNNVU010000005.1, forward strand.
CAGGAAGCGGTCGATGTAGCGAATCAGCGTCTGGTCGTCGAGGTCGGTGGCGAACAGTTCGGCGTGGCGCGGGCGCATGCCGCCATTGCCGGCCACATACAGGTTCCAGCCCTTCTCGGTGGCGATCACACCGACGTCCTTGCTCTGCGCCTCGGCGCATTCGCGGGTGCAGCCGGACACCGCGAACTTGAGCTTGTGCGGCGAGCGCAGGCCCTTGTAGCGGTCCTCGATCCGCAGGGCCATGGCCACGCTGTCCTGCACCCCGTAGCGGCACCAGGTGCTGCCCACGCAGGACTTCACGGTGCGGGTCGATTTGCCGTAGGCGTGCCCGGTCTCGAAACCGGCGGCGATCAGTTCGGCCCAGATATCCGGCAACTGGTGCAGCTGGGCGCCGAACAGGTCGATGCGCTGGCCGCCGGTGATCTTGGTGTAGAGGTCGTATTTCTTCGCCACCTGGCCGATCACGATCAGCTTGTCGGCGGTGATTTCGCCACCGGCGATGCGTGGCACCACCGAGTAGGTGCCGTTCTTCTGCATGTTGGCCATGAAGGTGTCGTTGGTGTCCTGCAGCGGCACCAGGGAGCGGTCCATGATCGGCTGGTTCCAGCACGAAGCGAGGATCGAGCCCACCGCCGGCTTGCAGATGTCGCAGCCGACATGGCCGCGGCCGTGCTTGGCCAGCATCTCGTCGAAGCTGAGGATGCCCTCGACCCGCACCAGGGCGTACAGCTCCTGGCGGGTGTAGGCGAAGTGTTCGCACAGGCTCTTGTCGACGCTGACACCACGGGCCACCAGCTCGTGCTCGAAGACCTGCTTGAGCAGGCCGGCGCAGCCGCCGCAGCCGGTGCAGGCCTTGGTCGTCGACTTGAGCTGGCCAAGGTCGCTGCAGCCGCCGTCGATGGCCGCGCAGATCGCACCCTTGGTCACGTTGTAGCAGGAGCAGACCGTGGCCGACTCGGGCAAGGCGCCCGGGCCCAGGGTCGGCGCACCGGCGCTGGACGGCAGGATCAGACCGGCCGGTTCGGCGGGCAAGGCGATGCCGTTCTGCAGGTATTGCAGCAGGGTGTCGTAGTAGCTGT